>PIVW01000833.1 GCA_003353825.1 Chloroflexota bacterium | reverse complement strand
TTTCCTGGCGCTGGCCTGTGTAGCGATAATCGGTCTGGCGATTGGTGGGGGTTAAACCATCCGTCCACTTGCTCCAGGTGTAGTGGTAGCTGCCGAAGGGTTTGAAGTAGTCTGCCCATAGTACCTCACCGCCGCCGTTTATGACCAGGCTGGTGCTGCCTAAGTGGTCGTCGAACACGTAGCGCAGGCCATAGGCTTCGCCATAGCCGCTGCTGCGGTTGAAGGCTATCAGGTCGGAGCCGGCGTAGTAGTATTTGGTGTAGCCGCCGGCGGTGGAAGTTTCTTCGTTGACAACGGCGGCTTGGCTGAGTTCAGCTTTGCCGCCCTCGAGCGATTGGGCGGACTCGACCTGCTGCATGCCCGCTAAGCAGGCGCTGCCGCTATAGCTGGGGTCGATGACTGGTTGAGCTCGATCAGGTCCAGGCGCGAGTTGGACCGGCCGCCGTAAATGCGTGGCATCGGAGTCAATAATCTGTGCGATGGTTGGTCGACTACCGGTACACTCAGAGATGTCTCGATGACCTTGGCATCAGTAAGGAATTGACCCGCTTCAAATGGGGCTCAAAATGGGTGACCGTGCCGCCGTCACCCATCTGAACTGATGACCGCCGAACAACTATATGGCGGATTGTATAAATTCCTCATGCCGTAACAATCGGTTTTCTCTTGATAATAATGGTGCGTTACGCAATTGAACTCAGCCCCATTATTGCTTCAAATCACGCCATTTTAGCCAGGAGCCTGTTTGTACGTGATGAAAAACGATTGCGATAGCTAACGGTAAAAACATTCCAGCGATAAATGCGCTTACGGGCTTGAAGAAAATGCCCAGTACAACTGAACCTAGTAGGAGCCACGATGCCACAATAGCCACTCGTCTTTGGTTGGTAGAAGTTTCATGGCCGAGAGACGAAACAGCCACAAGAGTGAGCAATAATCCTACGACAATCCCAGCGGCGACAAATACAATGACTTGCTGTCTTGAGAGTGTGGTCAGCGCTGCACCTGTTGAAAAAAACAGTATGGCGGCCACTGGCCATATTAGTTGTTCTGAAATCTGATGGAGAACTCTCATTATCTCTAAGCTCAGTATCTAGGGGGCCTAGGTGCGGGCACTGGAGGCGCTATGCCACTTCCAGGGTTGACTTGATATGACGTATCCCAGGTAGTCCAACTGGCAACCTCCATCCCAAATGTCAACAATCCTATTGGACCACCCAATTCGACCAGAAGGGCTTTACCCAATGCTTTACCTGTTAAGACTGCTGCCGCAGTAGAAGCTCCTTTAGACCCCAGGTCGAATATATCACTCATTCCCACATCCCAGCCGGCAAAGTAGTCACCAACTTGAACATGCGTCGTGCTTCCACGATACCAATCCAACGGCAACTCCAAAGATGATTCGGTTGTCCCGTTACCATATATCCACCGTAGTGCATTCGTTTTGTAAGAATATCCCAGTTCTGGTGCTGTCATTTCTCCGAGACTTAAAATACTTCCTGGTGATCTTCCACCGTCTGAATTTGCAGCCCATGGCCTGTAGAGACTGTACGAGGCGCTTGCAGCACTACCAGCAATTTCACTTACTCCTTGAGCAGCACGGGTGCCAACATTCCACCCAACCAACATATTGTCTTGTTCCACGAATACGGCTGTGATATCCCCATAGACGACCGCATCACCAAGCTCACCCAATGTCAACAAAGCAATCCATGAATCACTAAACATGTCACGCCAGTCCTCACCGAACCATGACTCAAGTTGATCTTCTTCAAAATATCCGCTTGGATCTGTATACCGCAGAGCATTGTTAAGAGCATACGAGTACCTATTAAGTGACTGCGGATTCCCAGGCTCCGGCACAATCGTATCAGCCTGCACAAACCGCCCTCGCCGATAATCATACCAGCGCGAGATGTAGTCGTACAGTTTG
>PIVW01000832.1 GCA_003353825.1 Chloroflexota bacterium | reverse complement strand
AATCCAGTGTAAAATTGGGTTGTGTTACTATCCATTTGCTTTTTGGCTCCATTTCGTCATGGCACTGTCTGAAATGGATGGATAGTAACACATTTTTCCTTAACTTAATGACATTGATTAAAGAGTGACTGGTGAGACTCATCTTCAATCCTTGATTCTAAAACCGGAACGAACCGCGCCAGATTTTTGTTACACCCGTTTCGCACCACAATTGCGGCAGAACCGATCCTCTGGTTTGAACTCGGTGCCGCATTTGCGACAGAATCGATCTCTGGCGCTTTGTGTCAGGCCAACTGCTTCGGTTTGTTGTTTCTTCTTCTGTTTGGGTGGGCGCTGCCTGGCTGCAGGCGCTGGTTCGGATTCTGTCTTCCTTGTACGCCATAGACCAAAGGCTCCGGCGCCCACCAATAATACCGCAAGCACAACTAAGCCGATGAGCAGGTAGTCTATATCGGAACCTGAATCAGCGGTCGCTACAGTTTGGGCACTGGGTTGGATGGCCGTGGCTGGTGGGCCGGCATCCTCGGACATCGCCATAGCGCCGGTTGGGTTTTCATAGGTTAGGCTTTGCACAATCGACTCAGTCCCGGTGACGGGACCGAACGTTCTGAGCATGAGTTGGGTGCCATTTTCGCCAATATCACTCATATCGGCGACGGGCTGGCTGTCCACATTTTCGCTGTCGGGCGGGACGAGCATCTCAATTGAGGCGGTTTCGGTCTCAAAAAAGCCGGCCGGTAAAACGAAGTTGATGAGGCGTTCGTTTCCATCAGTGGTTAAAGGGATATAATATTCGACCCTGAACATGGGTGCTGAAGGAACCAAAGTGACCAGTGTGCTTCCATCAGCGCCGGCAACAGACTGCCATGCGTTGTCCATGAGCCCGCCATCGTCTCCTGTTGAAGCGACAGCATTGATTGTGGCGCCCACAGGAACAGGGATGCGAACCGTCTGCCCGGGCTCAGTTACTTGTCCATCGATAATGACCAACAAGCGAGGATCATCGTACTCGGGCCAAAGTTTGATGTCCAACCATTCCAGTGAAGTGGTATCCTGGGCCGAAGCAGGCAGCCCCAAGAGAAGGGCGAGGAGTGCGATAAGTGGGAGTAATGTTCGTTTTCTCATGGGCGCCAGTATAGCATGGGCGCGGATTCTTTGGCGAAATTAAACTGCATTTGCGCGTTTGTCATTGCGAACGACGACCACTCGTCGAAAGGTGAAGCCACCCCCAATCCACATTGGGGATGGCTTTGATACTGCGCTCTTCATTCTACGGTATTCAGCTGCTAGTAAACTGCCTTATCAGCGTTATTACTGAGGACGGATGCGGTTTCCTTCCGGCAAATTTAAGAGCGAGTCGGGCGGTATAGTTGATGTTTCAGGTGTCACTGACTGTTCCAGGCGCCGCTCGCGCGCACCGGCAGCACCGGTGATGGTGTAGGTTCGTTGGTAATAGGATTGCCCAAAGCCATTGTTGTAGCTGGGGCCGTTCGTAACATAGATGTACCAGGTGAAGGGCACAAATGTGACCATCTCACAGCCGAACGCTGCAGTGAAATCTAATGTAAATGCGGTGGAAGCCTCAGGAGGCTCAACCCCGCAGAACTCCTCACCCTCATAAGCCGTCGTCCAGGCATAATAGTCGCCGGCAACGCCCCGACCTTGCCAGGCGAAGTTGATGGGGAGCACATCAGCCGTGTTATGAGGCGGCCAGGTAAGCAGCACATCACCGATATCGAAGTTGACTGTAGCGGCGCCTGCCTGTGCACTCAAGCTGGTAATGGCGCCCGTCAGCCAATAGGCAAGATTGCTTGAGTTATACTCAGCACGGTCATAAAAGAGCATGTATATCGTAGCAATATGTAGACATAAGCCTTGGATACTGCTAGAATCTTGCGCTCTTAGTCCTCTCACAAAATAGCAGGAGCGCAACA
>PIVW01000831.1 GCA_003353825.1 Chloroflexota bacterium | reverse complement strand
ATACGTGATACGTGATACGTGATACGTGATACGTGATACGTGATACGTGATACGTGATACGTGATACGTGATACGTGATACGTGATACGTGATACGTGATACGTGATACGTGATACGTGTTGCGTGTTGCGTAGTTTTCCTTGCAGGAGATGCGATATTAAAAATAGGCGGGCTGCAAGAAGTAAGAGGGCGAGTTGCTAAACAGCATCGACTCTGGAATCAATCACGCGATGTTTTGTAGTTAGATATGTTTTGATCGATTTTTCGATCACAGACGAGTTGTGTGAATACCTATTGGCTTGTGCGGCGTATCAGTCACTATACACCATCATGTAGTCACGCTTCAGAAGCAAATTCTTACGCCTGAGCGACTGCTATTTTGAACATCAGTTGGAAACAAGCTTCTCGTATAATGCTTTTTGTCGGGAGATGGCTTGTTGGTAAATCTCGTGTTCTCCGGCGGCAGGCTGGTAGGTCTCACCGATCAGGTCGGGCGCAGCGGCGATATCGTCGAGTTCGCCCAGCGCTTCGAGGGCGAGCAAGGCAGCACCGCGCGCCGTAGCCTCTTGCACCTGTGAGACTGCTATCGGCCTACCCAAAACATCGGCCATGATTTGCAACCAGACCGGCGAACGGAGCAAAGCGCCGCCACTGGCAATGATCTCAGGCTCATTGGCCAAAAGCAGGCGGATCTGTTCATAGACCTGGGCAATGCGATACGCTACGCTTTCCAGACCGGCGCGCAATAGTTCCACGGGTGTTGTGGCGAGGGTCAGGCCGTGCAGAGTTGCTCGAGCATGGCCGGCCCATCCAGGGCTACGCTCGCCGGCGAACAGGGGTAACAAGGTTAGTCCATGAGCATCGGCTGCCATAGTGCCGAGCTTGTGCTCGACCTTTGAACTATCACCCAACTGCAGAGTGTCATTCATCCAGGCGTAGACCATGCCCCCTTCAGTGAGAGCGCCGCCTGGAAGTGCTCGCCTGGCATCCACACGGTAACACCACAGACCGGAAGGCAAACGTGGGATATCGGTTTCGACAACCGCTCGCATGGCGCTGGTGGTACCTACGGTGAGGGCAACACGCGCGGCTGAGCTGCAGCCACTGCCTATATTGGCCGTGGCGCCATCACCAAGGGCAGAAAACCAGGGGATATCTTTCAATGAAGGCCAGCGTTTGGCAAAGTCGGGCAACAGTCCTCTTCGAGGCTGGCTGGCGTCGCTAAGCAGAGAGAGTTGTTCGCGGGCGATGGGTAATCCGGCGAGCATGTGTTCATCCCACACCAGCTTGCGCCAATCGAGCAGACCGGTCCAAGCTGCGGTTGAATAGGTAACGGTCGCCTCGCCGAATAATTTGAATTCGACATACTCCCCGATCGAAACCCAGCGGTCGACCTGGGCGCACTGCTCGGGGGCGATCCGGTAGAGCCAGCGCAAACGGGCGGGTAGATAACTGGGATGAAATCGGCAACCCGTGCGATTGTGAGATTCGACTTCATCGAAGTCACGGCGCAATCCCTCAACCTCTGCGGCGGATCGAGTATCGGCGTAGGTGGTGAGTGTGGTCACAGCCCGCCCTCGGACATCAACGCCGAGAATGTTATTGACAAAGGTATCGGCAGCCACAGCGGCAATGCTGTACGCCAGATCTCCGGCCTGAGCGAGGGCAACGTCGATGCATGAAAATATGTCGTCGATCAAGCTATCCGGGTCGAGCTCAGATGCGCCGGGTGGTGAAAGGCGAATGAGCGGGTGTGCACGACCTTCGATTTCTGAGACGCGTCTACCTTGCCGGTCGAACAACAACGCTCGCATAGACTCGACTTTGGCCATTTACGATGAAGAGAAACTGGGGAGACGAAGGCAAAATCCGTAGAATGTGAGTATCAAAAACCACGTTCACGGAGGAAGTCAATGTCACCCCCAGCAGCAGAGAT
>PIVW01000830.1 GCA_003353825.1 Chloroflexota bacterium | reverse complement strand
CACCAACAACGGCATCGATTGGGTGAATCTGGAATATGATAATCAGTCCAGCTCCTATTGGAAGTTTATCGAATTCCAGCTCGATGAATTTATCGATCTCACCAGCACCGTCCAGTTCCGCTTCACCGCCTCCGACTATATCAATGCCTCGATCGTGGAAGGTGGCGTGGACGATTTCGTGATTTATACCTTCGAAGAGGGTATCAGCGCAGCGCCTGGTGAAGAAAACTTCAGCCGGATGATTCGCCTGACGCCCGACGCTGGTCTATTCAGCGACGCAACGACGCTCCGGTACGAACTGCCTCGGGCCACCACCGGCTCGCTGCAGATCTTCGGCGTTGATGGCCGCAATATCCGCACCCTGATCGAGGGTGAACTCCAACCCGGCAGCCATCAGGTGCTCTGGGATGGTCTTGACAATAGTGGACGGCAGACCCCGGCGGGACTCTATCTGATCCGCCTGGCCACCCCGGAAGCGACGGTCGAAGATCGGGTAATGCGCATCCGCTAATTGAGCGGATTGGTTGAATTAGGGCTTTTAAAAGGCAGTGGACGTTAACTTTCCGTCCACTGCCTTTTTTTATCCCCAAGGGACCATCTGTTTTGATTGTGGTGTCCTAATTGGGTCCGATGGCTGGATCGGCTGCATTCGGGTATTTACGCCTTACCAATCTGTGGTGATAGATCGAGTTAGAGGGATTAGACCCTATTGGCCCCTCGATTGCTTCATCGGATCATATGAAGCAGCCCCTATCTCATCACGAACTCGAACAAACTCGGTTTATCCCACCGTTCTGCCCGAACGAGGCCTGTTCCTATCACTTACCTTCTGAAAACTGGCGCTACAAACTCAAAGGCTGGTACCCACGGCCATCAACCGAACTTCGCTACAGGCGCTTCAAATGCCTCCACTGCTCTCGATCGTTTTCTACCAACACCTTTCAGATTGGCTATTGGCTTCACAAACCAGAACTTATTCCATTAATTGCCAGTATGGCGGTCATCTGTGGATGCCTAAGACAGATCGGGCGCGAGCTCCATATCTCACACACAACTGTGGGCCGGTATTTATCACGAATCGGGCGCCAGTGCCTCCTCCATCACCAGTCAACACTCCAAGGCTTCGAGATCACCGAATCGATTGCGGTGGATGGATTTGAGACCTTTGAGTTCTCCCAATACTTTCCGGTTCATTTCCATCTGGCAACAGGCCGAGAGTCTTGGTTCATCTATCACTTCACAGATAGCCCGCTTCGCAGGAAGGGTCGGATGAGGGATGAGCAAAAGAAACGAAGGTTTGAGCTGGAAAAGCAGTTAGGACGACCGGATCCGAAAGCAATTGAGAAGGATATGGCGGAGCTGATTGGGACCATAGTTGCTAAGATGCATCATCAAAAAACAATTGAGATCCATTGTGATGAGCATCAAGCCTATCCGCGGGCGATTCGGCGCTTGAGGCGAGAGAAACCGGCGTTACCCGAAATCAGATTGAAGACAATCTCGTCCAAAGCCGCGCGTACGATACGCAATCCGCTGTTTTCGATCAATCGCGCCGATCTACTCATTCGCCATTGCAGTGCGAATCACAAGCGGGAGACGATCGCCTTTAGTAAGCTAAGGCAGCGGGCAGCGGAGCGGTTGGCGGTGTTGGCTGTCTATCTCAATGAAATCAAACGTCAGCGGGAGAAGGGGCCACCGAAGTCATCGGCGATGATGCTGGGACTTCGAAAGCGGCTTCTCACTTGGAAAGATGTTCTCACCGTGCGCAAGTTTCCCACTCACCTAAATCTGGTCGGTAGGTGGAAAGAATACTACTGGGGAGAAGTGAAATCGGCGGTCTATGGAGACAGGCAACTCCCTCACCAACTTCGATATGCTATCTGATAGTCAGCAGCAAACCAATTTCCGACAATAAAATTTCGGCGGCTCAGTGTAGGTCC
>PIVW01000278.1 GCA_003353825.1 Chloroflexota bacterium | reverse complement strand
CTGAATTCAACCTCTCTCGGTCGTTTCAGCCACTTCTTATCCCTTTTTCTGCCTGTTGCCAAGCCTGTCCTCTCAAGCAGGCTTGGTTATTATGTACTTTTTTTGGCCAAAGTCGAGAGGATAGAATAGCACCAAATACCGAAGCCGCACACTTGATGATGTAGTCGGTACTAGGCGTAGGCACCATCATACCCATGTAACAGGCTCAGGGGAAACTCAATACCTGGTTGCATGGCGGTATCTCACGGAGATCTGAGTTCCGCGAGATCACCATGTAAGCAATGTGGGTTATTAACGATACGCCTGCGAATGATCCTCTCTCACCAGATCAAGCATGGCTGCCCCTGCATTCGCCTCTACTTGCGACACATTTTTTGCAGCCGGGAACCACACAGGTAACCGCAGGATGCTACAGACCCCAGGCCAGCGCCGATTCTGTCATTGGCACGCCTGCTGGAAGTTCATTTGCACGAATCATCTCCACCTCTCCTAGCGACTCTTGTTCTCCCTCAAGAGAAAAACTCGCCCGTACATCATTTGGGTGTGTCCTAGATGAGTTATTGGCATGCCCATGTGCTCCGTTCTTTAGCCAGATTGAGAACAAGGGCACTGGGCATTCTTGAAAAGGGATTTTCTTTGGCGGAATTGTTCAAAATCCAAAAAATCTCACTGGCGCTGACTTGAATCTAATCAATCCCATTCAACGACCCCAGTGCCTTTAGTACACACCCACATCATTTTCAGTAACTGAGGTGTCGCCAGGTTTGTAGGCGCCGCTCAAGAAACCACTGGCAAGCGGAATGCGGGCCAAATTCCAACACCAATAACCGATACACGGAGATCTGTCTTCCCCAAGCGTCTATACTTCCTCGCTGCCATTTTCCTGCTCCTCGTCGCAATCAAGTCGAATCTCTTCAACCAGGTCAAAGATCTCCTGCGCTTCCTCTGCAATGTGTTGGATCATGAGCAGGTATCGGGTTTCCTGCTCGGCTCCATCCCACTGTCTCAGTGACGCCAAACAGTAGATCAACTGTTTTCGTGCTTCGTGGTATTCTGATCGCTGGTGCAGGATATCTTCATATTCGCTGATGGCCAGGGGATAGGCGCCCCCTTCGGCATAACACTTGGCCAAATCCCAACGTACATCGGCATCCCCTGGCTCCACTTCCAGGCGTGCTTTGGCGGCACTAACCATCTCATCGGGGCATAGCACGCCTGGATGCAATCCCACAAGCGTTGCCAGTTCATCATACAGACCCTCGCATTCCGAAGGCGCCAACATCTCAGGATCGTCGCTCTCCTCTTCTTCAAGATCTTCATCAATATGCGATGCCTGCATGGGAATGACCTCCATTTCCTCATCCTCTACATCCTCTGGTATCAGCACAGGAGCAGGCACAAGTACGAGGCCTTCTTCCTCTTCGACGTGCTCATCATCCAGGGGCGTGCAATCCAAATGGAACGAACCCAAAAAGAGCAACCACGTAAGTTTCAAGACAAACATCACTAGCCTAAAACTTATCTTGAACTCATCCACAAATAGGCCGAGAACAGAGCGTTCCTCCGTTCTCACATTTGACCACCCCAAAAGCCATTGTTTTGACAGGCGCCAGAAATCTTGACGCCATTCACAAAGGCTCTCTTGCGCAAGAAAGGTCCGGTCCCAGTCGATTTCTTCGCCATTCATTCCCACTTCCAGGATCGCTCCAATTCCTTTGAGCACACCTGAGGCCACTGCCTGCAGCAGCCCTTGATCAACATAGTTCGGACCATGAACTAAAGCCCAATCCACCGTATCTACGATTTCCTCTGTCTTATCGATTAAACTTCCCAAGTGGCCGGCATGGGCGTCGATATAGGTAATGGTATGTTGGAAGGGTTCAAACTGATCTCGTACATCGCCGAGATCTGCAAAAGATGCAGTGTCATTCATCACTATCACCGGGGGAAAGGCATTGTTTGAGTGCTAAGTAAGGCACGGGCTAGAACAGATACAGAGAACTTGGTCTTGTACCTTACTTAATTCTATTATCCTATGGTGCGAACTTAAATGGCAAGGTATGGAGGTTGCAGTTATGGCCCTGAACCACATTACCAGCTTGGCTCGCAGTTTGGCAACGTCAAATTTGCCGAACTGCTATGATATCTGGAAGAATGTAGCTGTAAGCAACGTTGCTTATTCGTGGTTCGTTGATGAGTATCGAATCATGACAGGAGTTGTACACAGCATTTGTTATGGGAATGAGACTCAAATAATACCAGAAACTTAAGCTGACCGGAGCACAAGAAGTTTCGGGTTTTATTGAAATTGCATTCCTACACTCTTCAGGGGGCGCAGATGACGCCACAAGCTTTTTTATCCAGGTTATCGGAAATCTACCCCACAGACCGCATGTTGACCCAACCGGCGCAAACACTCGTCTATGAATCAGACGCTCTCACGGCCTTCCGCTCCCAACCATGGGCGGTCGTCCTACCTGAGGAACAGGACGAAGTCGTCGAGACTGTAAGACTGTGCTACGAGGCGGAGGTGCCCTTTGTTGCCAGGGGGAACGGCACAAGCCTTTCGGGGGGATCGCTACCGGTCGAGAATGGCATTGTCATCGCCCTCAATCGCCTGGACCGCATCATCGAATTGGATCCTGTGCAATGCTATGCCGTTGTCGAAGCGGGCGTTATCAATTTACATATCTCACAAGCGGCAGATCCTTTTGGGCTCTACTACGCCCCCGATCCTTCTAGCCAATCGGTCTGTACGATTGGTGGCAATATTGCCTTCAATTCTGGTGGCACCCACTGCTTGAAATATGGCATGACCAGCAACCACATTTTGGGCTTGAAAGTGGTGTTGCCCGATGGTGAGGTGGTCGAATGCGGAGGTGCTGGCGTCGATGGAATTGGACCGGATCTGGTCGGGCTTTTTGTAGGTAGCGAGGGGTTGTTCGGCATCGCTCTGCAAGCGACGGTGCGCCTGCTGCCCAAGCCGGAAGAATTCCGCACCGTGTTGGCAGCCTATGAGGATTTGCAGTCTGCCGGTGATGCCGTGGCGCAAGTTGTGGCGTCCGGTTTACTGCCCGGCGCAATCGAGATCATGGATGAGTTGGCGATTCAGGCTGCCGAAGCCTCGGTACAGGCAGGCTATCCCCAGGGGGCTGCGGCCGTGCTTATCATCGAACTGGATGGCGAGGCCGAACAGGTGGAAAGAGATTTTGTGGCGCTGCGGCCGTTGATCGAAGCATCCGGCGCCGTCGAAGTGCGCGTGGCCGCAAATGCCCAGGAGCGCATGAAGATTTGGAAGGGGAGAAAGGGCGCCTTTTCTGCCGTAGGGCGTTTGAGTCCCGATTATCTGGTGCAGGATGGCGTTGTTCCGCGTGGTGATTTGGGTCGAGCACTCGCTGAGATCGGTCGCCTGAGCGCAGAATATGGACTCAGAATTGCAAACGTCTTTCACGCAGGCGATGGTAATCTCCACCCGCTGATCCTTTACAATGGCAACCATGCCGGCGAGTTGAAAATGGCCGAAGAACTGGCAGGGAAAATCGTGCAACTTTGCGTGGACTTAGGCGGAACCATTACGGGAGAACATGGCGTAGGAATGGAGAAGCGCACTTACATGCCGGCGATGTTCTCGGAGATTGACCTCGAGACCATGCACGCCATTCACCGGCAGATCGATCCTAAAGAGATCGCCAATCGTGGCAAGATGTTTCCCGATTCTCAACAGGTTCACTGATGTACGATCTACGATCCTTGCCTTGACAATCAACACCACCTGATAGGGTTACAGATATGAGACGAATTCAACCACCGAGCGTACAAGATGTCCAGGAAATAGTGTCAGCTGAGAGTGATCTTATTCCCACTGGCGGCGGCAGCAAATCGGCACTTTCCTCTGCCGCCAACGGCGCCAACATTCTGGATATGAGCAAGATCACAGGTATCATCGAATACGTGCCGGACGAATATACTTTCACCGCTTACGCCGGCACACCGGTGGCGGAGGTGCAAGAGGTGCTTGCTAAACACAACCAATATCTTCCTTTCGATCCTCTGCTGGCCGGACAAGGTGCGACCCTTGGGGGAACTGTCGCTGCCAATACCGCGGGCTCCGGTCGATATCGCTATGGGGGCGTTCGGGATTTCATCCTGGGCGTGCAGTTCATCGACGGACAGGGCCGGCTTGTTAAGAGTGGTGGCAAGGTTGTCAAAAACGCTGCAGGTTTCGATCTGTCGAAATTCATGGTGGGCAGCCTGGGGCGGTACGGTGTCCTTGTATCGATGAGTTTCAAAGTGTTTCCCCGTCCTCAAACCTCTGCCACGCTGTTGGTCAATTATCCCGACCTTGATACCGCGCTCGCGACGGCGCATCGACTGGCGGGCGCCCCCTTCGAGATCGAATCTCTAGATATCATTCCCAAGGCTGACGACTATCAAGTCGCTATTAAGTTAGGTGGAGTGGCAGAAGTCGTGTCTGAGCGAATGCTGCGTATTCAGCTATTTTTGGACGAGCAAGATTTCGCTCCCTTTGAAGTGCTCGAAAACATTTTAGATACGGCTTACTGGCACGATGTCAGTGAATTCGGCTGGGTTGAGGATGGTAGGCAGGTGATAAAAATACCGATTCTACCCAAAATGGCGCCTTCCCTGGATGAACATTTCGGTCAGACGCCACGCCGGTACACAGTGGGAATGAATATCGCCTGGCTGGCGACAAATGAAATCGACTCGCTGCAATCTTTTTTGACAGAACTAGGTCTGGTGGGACAGCGGATCATCGGACCGCCAGGACGGCCCTATCTGGGTGTCCGCCGTGGTATGGCGCTGGCACTGCGTGTCAAACAGGCGCTTGATCCTGAAAGTAAATTCCTGGAGGCTTAGATGCAGCATAACATCGACACTTCACAGCACGGCGCCCATGCAAATTCGATGGTAAATGCTATTGGGGCATGCGTCCATTGCGGTCTCTGTCTATCTGCTTGTCCGACCTATCAGGTCTTGGGTGAAGAAATGGATTCACCACGCGGGCGGATCTATCTCATGAAAGCTGTTTTGGAGAGGCAAATAGATGTCATCGATGCCCAGCCTTACATCGATCGCTGTTTGGGCTGTGTGGGTTGCGTCACTGCCTGTCCCTCAGGCGTACAGTATAGTGAACTGCTCATGGGCTATCGTTCGCTCAGCGCCAACGAGCGCCAGAATTCGTTTATGGATACGGTGTCGCGCAAACTCATTGTCGAGACATTGCCATTTCCCAATCGCTTCCGCCGGGCTGTGCAAACGGGTCGTGCTTTCCGCCCTGTACAACGAGCCATGCCCCCCACCCTCAGTGCTATGCTCGACTTATTGCCCGATACCCTGCCGACTTCGGAGCCCCTGCCGACATTTTACCCAGCCATAGGTGAACGCCGCGCCCGCGTGGCTCTACTGGCCGGGTGTGTACAGCGGGTGCTCTCGCCAGATATCAATTGGGCGACACTTCGTGTTCTGGCCGAAAATGGTGTAGAGACGGTGATTCCCGATAGGCAGGGCTGTTGTGGTTCTATCCTCATGCATATCGGTGACAATGAGGACGCCCTGCAGATGGCCCGAAACAACTTTGGCGTTTTTCCAGATGATGTGGACGCGATCATCACCAACGCAGCCGGATGTGGCTCAGGTATGCGCGAGTACAGTTATCTATTTGAAAACGAATCTGACAAGGAACGGGCACTGGCGTTTTCGGCTAAGGTCAGAGACATTACAGTCTTTTTAGATGAGCTAGGTTTTGTACCTCCCGTCGGTTTTGAAAAACCTGTAAAGGTTGCCTATCACGACGCTTGCCATTTGCTTCACGCCCAAGGAGTACACGCTGCCCCGCGCGATCTTCTGGCAAGCATTCCCGGCGTGTCGGTGGTGGAATTGAATGATGGGGGTTTGTGTTGCGGTTCGGCAGGCACCTACAATCTCGAACAGCCTGATATCGCCGAGCAACTGGGCCAACGTAAAGCGCAGCAGATTGCTGATACCGAGGCGGAAGTGGTTGTTACCGGCAATATCGGCTGCCTGACGCAGATCCAAACACACCTTGGCAATAACGGCCACGCCCTTCCCATCTATCACACCATCAACCTGTTGGATCAAGCCTATAGGCAGATGCCGCGCCCATAACAATCGTTCGTTTGTAGTAAGCGCTTTAGCGCTGTCACAATGCTCACAAGCGCTAAAGCGCTTACTACCAACCGCCATGTAAACTTCGAACTCAGGTTGAATACTGCGGAGTGCTAACGATCGACTTGAGGCGTGGAGGTTGGTGTAGCTGTCAACTCAAGGGGCCGAACGTCTAAACGGGCGATGGCAACGGTGTTGTCGACCACATACGCTGTGTAGAATTGTGTCACATCCCCAACCCGCTCGCCAAACTGGATCTTGGGATAGGTGTGGTGTCCGCGCTCATCGCTTAGCCTGATTTCGTTATCGAATTGAAAGTCATGTGCTGACATAGTGTTGACATACATGTTTTTGGTGTTATCCCCTTTGCGGTAGACGATGACGCAATGATCCTGCGAGCAGGCGATGTCGTGCACGTGGCTGACCGTTGCAGACGTATCGGTGATTAGCGTAGGACCGTGGAGTCTTTTACCACTTGAGGTGACCACAGTATATTCAAGTACCGCCGGATCTGTTTGCCTCGACCAAAAGATCACATACAAATCGCGATGCGGCATGTACCCCACGCGAGGATGCGATAACGCATAGTCCCCACTCATTCCCAAAGCCAGCTCGATTTCACTGCCGGTTGTCAGCGTCGAATCATGCCAGTAGAGAAAACGTCCGTAAACGTCACGGTAGCCAGTTTTGTCTGGATAGTCTGCGTCTGTGTGCCGTTCATCTTCCCATACCACGAGCATCCGGCTCTCAGTGCCGGCGATATCGGGATTCTCTTGATGATAAGGAAGCCGTTCTTGATCGGTGTCGTGTGATACTAGCAATCCCCCCGGAATTAGAGTATCGCCATCACGTCTGAGTTGAGCATAAATGTCTTTTGAAGCCCACTTGTCCCCGGCAGGTTCGAAGCGTTCACGGTGATCGTGCCAAACGTGCACAAAGGCGCCATTGCCCACTGCATGACTTTCTGGCTCATGTTGGCAGGACCAATCGTACCTGTTGCCCCAGGGATCGATCAGCGAGGGAGCCGCGGTATAGCCTGCCAGATCAGGTGATTTGGGGCCAGCCAGGTTGATAGTTTCTGTATATGTGCGGGCGGCGATGTCATAACAGCTGCTGGTTTTTAGATCGCCAAGTTCCAACGTATCGTCGGCGATCGTCATCCAACTGATCTCGAACTCATCATGTGAATATGTGACAGCCGGCCATTGCTCGTTATCATATCTCTCTTCTTCTAAGTACTGCCCATCATTGGCAATTGGGATTTCATCGCCGATATGTATACCGTTGCTATCGAACTGCCTGGCAAAAATATCCGAAACACTGCCCGGATTTTGAAAGTCCGCAACATGATAAAGGGTTATCGTTGTTAATGTGGTCATCGTCCATACTAAAATCTGATTTTCTCACATTTCGGCTTATAAGTACAGGGCACCCTGAAGAAGCATGACATCACCAGGCTTCACATTCATGAAGCCTGAGGTGTGTCATGGATGCAACCAGAACAGATGAGAAGGGGAAAGCGTTATTGCGATTTCCATGGGAAAGTTTTGATGATGTTGGATTCAGGACCGAAATTCCAATTGTCCAGAAGTAGAATTCGATCCTGAGACTATTTTTCTACATCATTCCACCACCATGTCCGCCACCGCCACTGTTACCACCGCCGCTGTTGCCGCCACCGCTGCTACCCCCCATACCGCCGCTACCCATTCCACTGTCATGATCCGGGGAATTACTCCCCATA
>PIVW01000829.1 GCA_003353825.1 Chloroflexota bacterium | reverse complement strand
AGTCGCGAACAGTATTAATATGTAGCAACAATCGCTCTCGCCGCTTTCCTCTCGAGGCAGAATGCGCTTGCTTCGTCTTTGCCTCTCATTCAGCGCACTTACTTGCTACTTCATCTTTGCTTTGCTTTTTGCTTTGCTTTGCCGGCTCGGCGCGGCTTTGCCGGAGTGCAGGGGGATTCGGGAACAAGTAGAATTTGGTCCCGATTTGGCCAGTTTTTTGGCGAAGCGACATTTCGCGCCAAAATCTTGGCCAAATCTGGCCAAGCGAGCAAATCTTGGCCAAGCTTGGCCAAGCGAGCAAACTTGGCCAACTTGCCCAATCCTGCTCACCTTCCTAAGAGCACCCAACCATGGTTCTCGAGCACCCCGATATCTTCATTGAGCTCGGAAGCTCCATGCTACGTCGCCATGCTAAGTTCATCGCTGAATCGTACGAGTTCCGATGGCGTGCCACGTTTGGGGCGCCGCCGCCAATTTGTTGCGACCTTTGGCACCGACTTTCTCCCGAGACCACGATGCCAAATGGGGTTGAGTTCCACCATTTGCTTTGGGGATTGCTCCAGATGAAACTCTATCCCACTGAGCCGGTAGCATGTGCCATTGCGGCTGGCCGTGGCGAAGCTCCAGACGAGAAGACGTTTCGCAAGTGGTCGAAGCTGTTCATTTCTGCGATAAGTCTTCAGTCGACATCAGTGGTAAGAGCCGCATATGATCTGCATGTGAACTACTCGCTCTCTTGATATTTATTGACCTCTTGCCATACGCCCCTTCCCTCCGCCCTCCATTTCAAAGATTCTGTGGGAGAACCGCCTTCTTGACGATCCAGGCAACGTCGCCCACATTACAGTCGATGGCACAGACTGTGAGATATTGGAGCCGCATCCTTTCAGTACCGCGTGGTACTCGCACAAACATAAAGGGCCCGGCCTTCGTTATGAAGTCGGGGTGTCAATCCAGAAGGGATGTGTCGTTTGGGCTAATGGCCCATACCCGTGCGGCCGCTGGCCTGACATCAAAATATTCCGAGAAGACCTGAAGCATGTGCTGGATGACGGTGAGATGGTAATTGCCGACGCCGGCTACAGAGGCGAAACAGGGACGATCCTCACACCTATTACGTTAGCGGTGGACGTTGATTTGAGGGATGCCGCCGGTGTACATCGGGCACGGCACGAGACTTGCAACCGGCGATTGAAAGTTTGGGGGTGTCTCAAGCAAAAGTTCCGCCACGACATCCCCTCTCACCAAGACTACTTCTTGGCTGTCGCGGTCATCGAGCAACTGCACATCGAGGCTGGGGAAACTTTGTTCGAGCCAGATCTGCAATGGCTCTTGTAGGCACGTACTTAGATAGATAGACAGAACAGATAGATAGACGTATGTAAACAGACAATACTAGATAGATGTAACTCCTATGTGTACGACTGCATGCCGCGTGTGCCGGAAGCGACATCTACTTGCAGCCCACCGCTTCTAGGGTGAGACCCACCATGCGTGTTAGTTGGCCACTTACCACTGGCTGAAGCGTAAACTGAGCATTGTGTTTAAGCCAAGACAGGCCTTGGCTATTGCTCATTTTCGGGCTTGTCCGTTGTTTTATTATCTGTTGTTACATCGGTGGATTGCTGGCTAGGGATTTCTGGATTCTCAGGGTGTGGGGTATCGATGTCTGGCATGATTTCTGGGCTGTCTTGATTGGGTAAATCTGTAGGGGCTAAACCTGATGCTTCAGGAGGCACTTCACTGGGCACATCTTGAGGCAGCGCTTCAGGGTCATCAACTGAGCTATTTTTGAGTGCTTCGGGGTTTTCATTTTTAAGGGTATCACTTGAGCTTTCTCGCGTTTGAGTATCTGTATCGGCCTCAGTGGCTTCAGTGGCTTCAGTGGATTCTTTAACGGGTTCTTCAGCTGGATCTGGTTCTGCTTGCATCAACCCCATT
>PIVW01000828.1 GCA_003353825.1 Chloroflexota bacterium | reverse complement strand
TCAGTTTTTGACACTTTCTCTCCACCAAATTGTCTGTTTTGGTGCCGTAACGAAATTGGCGAAGGTATTAGTTATGCCACTGACTTCAGCAAATCCCATGCTGTGATCGCGGCTTATGGCAACAGCTACAGCTACGACTCTGTCGGCAACATGACCTCTCGCACGGTGGGTGGCACGACCTACACACTGACCTACGACGCTGAGAATCGCATGACAGGCGTCAGCGGTGGTAGCATTAGCGCCACATTCGTCTACGATGCCGATGGCAATCGGGTGCTGGGCACGGTGGACGGTACCACCACGGTCTACATCGCCGGTGTTTACGAATACCAGACTGGCGCCATCACCCATTACTATGAGGGACCAACCGGTGGTGTAGCGTTACGGCGGACTGGTCATGCTAGCAACAACGGTGTATTCTATCTCCTGGGCGACCATCTCGGTTCTACCAGTGTGCTCGTCAACCAAAACGGCACACTGAACTCGACCAACTATTATTACCCCTACGGCTCGAATCGTGGCGGCGCCCAAAGCACATTAACAGCGAAGAGATATACGGGGCAGTATCATGAGAGCGGGCTGGCGGGCAGCGAAGGCCTGTACTACTACAACGCCCGCTGGTACGACCCTCAACTGGCAAGGTTCGCGCAGGCGGATACGATTGTGCCGAATCCGACATCATCACAGGCGTTCAATAGATATTCGTATGTCACGGGGAATCCGCTACGTTATACGGACCCGACGGGTCATTATGAATTTGAAGAAAGTCCGGATGATGAGTACTTTATTTCTGCGGCGACCGGCATCATGCCTGCAAGGCGCAGCCGTTCGCCACATGCTTATACTTCAACAGAACGACGCAAGCTAATCTTGCGGCAAGGTAGGCGACTTAAACAATCTGAGAGGAGTACATCTCTAGAAAAATTCGCACGCCTAACTGAGTACGCCGCAAAACTGTATGAGCCATCTGATGTGGATGCTTATATGGCAGATGTTACACATGTTATAAATGGGTGGTCGAGCTCTTTTTTGATGGCGAGATTACCATTTGTTTCAGATAAGACAGAGTGGTTAGGTAAGCATGCCTTTGAAGATTGGGGAGGCTGGGCATCGATATACATTGACGATGCCCAAAACCCTGCTAATAATAATCAAATGTACCACTTCTGGTTCTATTCAGCCGTATCATATTATGATGGACACGCTATCGCCACCTTTGGGAACTGGTTCCACGAGAAACGAATTCCTAAAAAAATTCACATATCCTTTACATATCCCTCATACCACCATCCTATCTCTATTGTCGGATTCGACGTAAAAATACCGGGAGGAAATAATGGGATAGGTGTATCTAAACAGGACTACGATTTGGGCCTTGCTGGGGTTGAATTCGGTTCGAAATTGAGAAACTCGGAATTGACGATTTCGAAAATAGGCGATTGGATCAGGAATAATCTTGGAGGGATGTGATGATGGTGGGACGACGACAGAGGCTATATTCTGTTGCGAGTGTGGTTATAATAATGATCGTTCTATGCATTGTTGGTGCACAGGCAGCATGCATAAGTACGAAATATGATCAGGAATTGAGTGACCAACTGGCACAGATGTTTCAAGAAGGCAGGCAAGGTTCTGGTGTATTTAAGTTGCTCGAAGAAATCGATCGCAAAACACTCTCGACAATACCGTCACCTGGCCACCTAATAAATCAAGAAGTGGAATGTTACGAAGTGGGGTTCACTAAGATCTATTTGAACCGAACAGAGGACCGTATGTTCTGTATAGACGACAATGGAATTGTTGTCTGGGTGGTGTATTCATTGAGTGCGTCCTAACCTGGACAAGCCAGAACCAAAGAGGTCCATGACTTGCCACAATGCGATAAAATGTGTAAAGCTAGAGCGGTCCTCTCCATCATTGGGATTCCTTTCTTATGCTGTGAATACA
>PIVW01000827.1 GCA_003353825.1 Chloroflexota bacterium | reverse complement strand
GAGTTTCTCCTTCTTACATACGATAAAGCCCAGGGGGGACGGGAGTGTCATTGGTCGCCGTCCAAGTTTAAAGACGTGAACGAGACTGGCAAATGAACGTTGAGGCATGGTGGTTTAGCGGGGCTGGCGGGGTTCTAGGGCAGGGGGACGGCCGGAAGGCGGCTGTTGGGATTACGCATAAAGTCAATGGGGAGATCATCCCTTGTTATAACGGGCTGCATGGTTCTGCGGTGGCGATGGATGCTTTGGGATATGCCCAGCGCCGTGGGCGTCCTACTGGAATTGCGGCTTGGAGAGTCAGGCTGTCAGGTGACGTGGTGGAGGAACAGGACGAGTATGCCGCCTCCAGCCGCACGTACCTCGCATTGGTGGAGGACACAGACGATGTCTTGTGGAGGTTTGCATGGCTATGTGCAGCGGACGCTCACCACTTGTGGTCAGACGAGCCATTGTCAGACTGTCTGAGGAACTGGAAAGAGAAGAATAGGAATGGCCTCCTTGGTGTACGCGACAAGGCAAAAAAAGACTTTGGTACGACAGGTTCCGAAAGAACCTCAATAATCTATGCCGCATTAGCGGCGGCGGACTCAACGCCGCATCCTGGGCTGGATGCGTCCCGATGTGCCTCGAGGCTTGCAGCAAATGCAGAAATGCTTGCCATACAGGAACGCGGCGAACACGTGAACGAAGATGAAACCTTAGAGCGCATCCGAGATAGGCACAACGATCGCCTGACCACCATGCTAGAGCAAGCGATAAACCATGAAAGCACATGAGAAAGAGAACAAGCTCGCGGGTCTGAAAGAAAGCATTGAGCGGGGTCAAGCTCAGCTCGACCTGGCCAATGCGCAAAAGGCCCATGACAAGGCGACAGAGGTGCTATTCGCAGCGTATCGACGCGCGGGTGTCGTCAGCGACCGGCTTCTCGACAAGGCCGAGGACCTCTACAAAATCGCCGGTAAGTTCAAACCCCTGCCGAATGACACACAGATTCGAGTCTTGGAGAAAAGCATTGCCGCAGGCACGCGGAGACTCCGCAAACTGGAGGGAGCATAATGTATATCCACCACGTTCGAAATATCCATGACGCATTGCCGTCTAGCCTTCGCATGTTGGGGGGTGACGGGTTGGAGCATAAGAACGGTGTCATTGCCTTCCCTGCACCGTTCACTACCGTCTTTTATAAGCCATGTGAGCGCGTCTCTTTTCATTCACACGTCAACCCGTTTAATCAATTCTATGAAGGGCTTAATGCCTTAGGTGTCTATACAAGGGGGGAGTTGATATTATCCGAGCCAATATGGCTCAGCTTCGGGAGCCTCCAAGTCTATTGCACACGCACCAAGGCGGGAGCGATCAACATGACGGCGGTGTATCCGAAAAGTGACATACTTATGTGCGGTTGCGGCATGGACGCAATGGCTATGTCTCTATTGCAGGAGTACATAGCGGCCCGGATGGAGGGGCATGTCGGAAAACTCTGGCAGATCATAAACAACGCGGAAGCACTTCATCCGCTGTACACCGACCTCCAGCAGAGGGTAGAAAAGGACCAAGCAATAAACCACTATCCGACGGTCAAGCACTTCCCCATGATCCGCACCCCGGTCACTGAATGGCGCCAAGATCTGGAGATGTTTCTTTCCGAGGGCATGGCCATTGGCATCAAGGACCCGTTCTTCCGAAAGGTCGCAAGTCCGATATTTAACGCTAAAAAAGCGGTAGATAAACAGAATCACACAGAAGCCTTGAAGATTATAGGTGATTGCCAGGCCAGCGATTGGAAATTGGCTTGTGAAAACTGGATCGAGGCCCAGATATGAAAGAGATAGTGCGACGCGTAATTCAAAGCCGGGCCGGGGGCGCGGTCGAGCGAGCCCATACCCTCCGGCATCATGGCAGCTATAACAATGCCTCGCATTCATGGGGCGTGGCGATGCTGATGTAT
>PIVW01000277.1 GCA_003353825.1 Chloroflexota bacterium | reverse complement strand
GATTTCGCGTGGTGCTGATTTTTTCCACACTATATCTAGGCGCTGGCACAACCAGCCACTAGGTGTGGGGGCATCATCGACTGAAATTCGTGATCGTCACGCGAAGTCCCAAAGAGCCAAATAAATTCAATGTCTGGTAAAGACTAAGACTCAAGATTAAAGATTGGCGATTAGAATTTCAATTCACCTATCATTAATCATCAATCTTTGATCTCGACGTTTTTATCTCAAGAGTCGGAAACAGATTCTCATATGTGTGCTGCATATACCCAGTCTATTGTCGCCAGTCGCTCATTTCCATGCTTCAAATATACGAATATCTGCACCCGTGTGCTTGACAATCGCGGTATTTTCTGTTTTTTTGGGGATGGAGGCGTTATGATCAAACTCCTATTGGTCGAAGACAATCACAATCTCCGCAAAGCCATGCGGCGCGGTTTACAAGACACTGGCCATATCCAGGTTATTGCCGACTGTGAAAGCGGCGAAGCGGCGCTGGATAGCTGTCTAGCCGATCAGCCCGAAGCCATCCTCATGGATGTGCAATTGGCTGGTGTCATGAATGGCATTCAGGCGGCTATTGCCATCCGTCGAGAATTCCCCCGCCTGCCGGTGGTATTCTACTCCATCCAGGATGACGACACCTTCTATCGTGATTTCAACCGCTCTGGCATTCTCAGCCACTACGCCTACGTGCGTAAGTCAAACTACCTGCTTCCCTCCCAGATCCTCCCCCTCTTGCAAGATGCTGTGGCCGGACGCAGCTTCATCGATCCCGCCATCGAATCTCGTGTCCTGGAAGTCAGGCACAAGGACGAGCATGCCCCCATGGATTTGCTGGAACCGACTGAGCAGACGGTGGCGCGCTTGCTCGCCCAAGGCAAGACCAATGAACAGATCGCTAACCAATTCGGATTTAAGGACAAGCGCACAATCAGTCGTATCAATGGGCAGATATACACCTCGTGGGGCCTGAATGAGACGGCTACTGACGAGAAGG
The DNA here is from genome assembly GCA_003353825.1 of Chloroflexota bacterium. The sequence goes on along the minus strand of PIVW01000277.1, from coordinate 6,943 downwards.
TGGCCCGAACGCGTGCCGCCCTTATTGTGCAAGCGGAGCGACTGATCATCTGGGATAGCGCAGGTGAAACCCGAGTTCAGGACGAACAGGGACATTGGCTACCCTGGAAAAATGGCTAACTCATGAGTGGCGCCTTTTTTCTGGATTGGGCCACCATGGCCGTTTCACTCTTCAACACCATCGTATTTCTGTGGTTGGGGCTAACAGTATTACTCAACGCCGAACAACGAACAGGCGGGGTGTGGTTGGCCGGTGGTGGTCTCTTACTCGATGGTTTTTTCTTTATCTGTCACACGGTGATCCTGGGTTTGGGATTAGAAACATTGGGGGTCGATATCGCCCTTTGGTGGTATTTGGGTTGGGTGCCGGTAATTTTGTCACCGCTCATCTGGTACTTAATTATGTTGTGGTATGCGGGGTTTTGGGACGATCGCACTTCTTCACTTTATCGTCGCCATCGCATCTGGCTTGCCATTCTGGTGATTACAGCAGCCATTCTTTTGTCCTTGTTAGTGATCGCACCCCCTCTTGGTTCGATCACACAAGTCACACAACTCGATTTTGATGTGACGCCCGCCTTGGGCGGAATCCCCGTGCTGGTGATTATCTATCCCCTGTACAGCATGGCCTGTATAGGCTTGTGGATAGATGCCCTGCTGCGTCCTGCCGAAACAACTCGAATTCGAGCAAGCCTGGCTCGCCGCCGTGCTCAGCGCTGGCTGGTGGCCGATTCCGCCGTTATCCTGGTAATCGTCGCTCTGGTAGGCTTTGTGATGGCCTGGGTCGTGGTCACACAAAATCGTAATATGATTACGCCCCAATTGGCCCGCGAGTTGGGCATCCTCATTGCCTGGTTTGACCTGATCATCGCTTCATTGATCGCAGTGGCGCTCATCTTGTTGGGAAGGGCCGTGGTGTCCTTCGAGGTTTTTACGGGCAAGACTCTGCCGCGAGGTGGTTTCCTGCGCTATTGGACAAACGCCATCGTTCTGGCAGCAGGTTATGGTCTCTTTGTGGGTTGGAGCCTTGCCCTCAGGCAGGATGCTATCTATGCTGTATTGCTGACCACGATCCTGCTGTCGGTATTCTATGCCCTGGCAAGTTGGCGTGCCTACCGGCGCCGCGAGCATTTCATCCAGCAGTTGCGTCCCTTCATTAGCAGTCAGAGCATAGTCGATCAATTACTGACCAATGGGGATACGACATCCCCTTTGGTGGATATCGCCTCCCCCTTTCAAATGCTATGCCAAGATGTTTTAGAAGCCCACTGCGGTTACCTGATCGCTGTGGGGCCGCTGGCGCCTCTGATGGGAGAGCCCATTCGCTACCCCCCAGAGTTTGAACCCCGACAATTGCCATCAATAACCACCTTTGCCGGCCAACTAGATGCACCCGAGACCCTCTGTATTCCCCTCGACCCCACACTCTATCCTGACTTCGCCTGGTTGATACCGTTGTGGAGCGAGAGAGGTCTGACCGGGGTCATGTTGCTGGGCGAGAAGGAGAGGGACGGTCTTTACACGCAAGAGGAGATCGAAGTGGCGCGAGCCAGCGGAGAACGCTTTGTCGACACACAGGCCAGTACAGAAATGGCACGGCGGCTCATGACCTTGCAACGTCGTCGGCTGGCAGAAAGCCAGGTGCTCGACCAGCGCACCAGACGCACTGTCCACGATGATGTACTACCCCAGCTCCACACCGCGATTCTGTTGCTCGGCCAACTGGATCGCCCGGCAGATCAGGCAGTCGTATCCGAACTCACGGCAACATTCACAGACGCTCACCAGCAACTCTCAGAATTGCTACGCGAACTGCCTCCTGCCACCTTGCCCGAGGTAACTCGTCTGGGTCTGGTGAAGGCATTGCAGCAAATGGTCGAAACGGAGTTCGCACGTGCTTTTGAGGGTATCGACTGGCATGTGGATGCCACTGTCGTCCAACGTGCAACCGCCTTGCCGGTGTTTGCCACCGAGGTCCTTTATTACGCCGCTCGTGAAGCCGCTCGTAACGCTGCAAGGCATGGGCGGGGCGAGGAACATGGCCGGGAACTACATCTTAAAGTTTCGATACGGAATGAACATGGCTTGAGCATCATGATTGAAGATGACGGGATCGGGATAGACGCTCAGAGGAAAGGGGGCGGCCAGGGCTTGGCCCTACACAGCACGATGATGGCCGTGATCGGTGGTGTGCTGGAGATCGGTAACGAATCGGGTTCCGGCACGCGGGTGACACTCACTTGCCCACTACCCGACTGAGAGCGAGGGAATCTAAGATGAAACTTGGTTAGTTCGTAACCATGTCGGCTATAGCTCGAACGTCAAGAGTACGATATACTACAACTGTTCTGGTGTCGCCTGCCCATCAGCGCCCACTTTCACCAGAACAGCATTATAATGATATTGCATTTACGTGCATCGGTATTGACGATTAGATGGCTCTGGTTATCAGGATTGATTGTTGTTGCGACGATGATTATCTTGTTGCCAGATTACATGAGCGCGGCCGACGGCTACAGCAACTTGGGGATGCAGGCCGGCGTATGGTATGTGGTTAAAAGTGGCGACACGTTCGAAGCCATAGCAGAACGCTACAACACTTCAGCACGTGCGATCATCCGCGCCAATCATGTTGCCGATGTCAATAATCTGTATGTTGGGCAACGTCTGTGGGTTCCCAGCGCCACGCTATCTGCTCGTCCCTCCGTGAATGGCAACTGGCATGTCGTGCAATCAGGAGACTCCATTGATTCCATCGCCAGTGAGTATGGCTCTACGCCAGCGATTATTATCCGTGTCAACCACTTGTCTGACGCCAATGACATCGATCCTGGTTTGCGATTATGGATCCCCGGTGGCGTGCTCGAACCCTCAATTACGACACTATCAGTCCCAAAAGGTTCATGGCAGGGCTATTACTACGCGAATACGAGTTTGGGCGGACAGGTTGTGCGCACAGAACAGGTCCACAAGATCGATTTTGACTGGGGTATTGGCAGTCCGCTGGGTCTACCACTTGACGGCTTTAGCGCAGCCTGGAGTGGCCGATTTGATCTTGAGAAAGGGGGATATCGCTTCCTGGTCACCACCGATGATGGAGCGAGATTATACCTTGATAACCGACTAGTACTCGATGCCTGGCTGAACCAACCGCTCACCGGCTATTTTGTCGACATGATCGTTCCCGAGGGAGAGCACAGCCTGCGTTTGGAGTACTACGATATTGGTGGAGATGCGTCGATCTCACTTTGGTGGCGGCGATTATAGTCAATATAACTAAGTTCACTGAAATCCATCGCCCATCTTCATCCAAGAATGAGACTCGGGCTTTTACAGTGGCCACAGTCTAGCATGGCAAACATGGATAACAGTTCTTTGCCCAAACGATTTGACACCCCCAACCCTCTATGCTATGCTCCCGCGTACTTACCTAACTTGACCTATGATCAGCACCATGTCCGGCCATCATCCTGAACAAAAACAGATGAAATCGCCCACCCAGCAATGGGTGCAGACGATGAGCCTGCGTATGGCCGCTGCCTGGCGCGGGTTTTATTTTGCCTTCTATTATTACTTTTTTGGCTTTACCTTTAGAAGGTCGCTCCCCGCCGGGCAAGGCAAGTTGACGTAACACTTACCGACAACTTTATCCCCAACGAGCGTGGAGCGACCCGCCCACGCTTTTTTGTTGCCCAGAATAGGTGACAAGATTGATGGTCGTGTGGGGATCGCGACTGCAGCGTGGGAGGACATCCGCTTCCTCAACCAAGGAGCGTTTCTCATGTTGCAAACCGGACTTTGGTATTCGGCCCCTGTCACTGCCAACGCCTGGGCGATGACCCACCTACCCAAGGAGCAGCCTGTGATGGTCTGTCGTGGCGTTCGAGGCGCCACCACCGTAACTTCGAATTCGCGAGAAGAGATATTGCGCGAGACTCGCCACCTTTTGGCTTTGATGATCAGACTCAACGGTATCGAGCCAGATGATGTAGCCAGTGCAATTTTCACCACCACTCACGACCTTGATGCTGAGTATCCGGCACTGGCAGCGCGACAGCTTGGCTGGCTCGACACCGCCTTATTGTGCGGCCATGAGATGGCTGTTCCACGGGGTCTGCCCTTCTGCATTCGCATCCTGGTACACTGGAATACCACCTGCTCGCCGCAGGAGCTCCGGCATGTCTATCTTAGTGATGCAGTAAACCTGCGGCCCGACAAGGCAGATTTGCCGCCGATCGATGAGCGTGATCTCGAACAGTGGATAGAACAGCAGCTTTCTGTCTGGAATAGGGGCCTGAGGAACGCATCATGACCGAGTCATATAGCGTCGCATTTCAAGGAGAGCATGGCGCTTATAGCGAAGAGGCGATCCGCCAGCAGTTTGGCAATGATGTTCACACGCTGCCTTGCCATGCCTTTGAAGACATCTTCGAGGCCGTTGACCAGGATCGGGTACAATTTGGGGCGGTTCCGGTCGAAAACTCAGTGGCCGGGTCTATCAACAAAGCCTACGACCTCTTGCTGGAACATGACCTCAAAGTCCGGGGAGAGATTTTGCTTCGAGTCAGGCACAATCTCTTAGCCATGCCTGGAGTAACGCAACCTGATATTGAGAGCGTTCGTTCTCATCCTCAGGCATTGGCGCAGTGTGAGCGATACTTGAATCGCCATGAATTCCAGGCAGTACCCTGGTATGATACCGCGGGTAGCGCCAAGGAACTGGCTGCCGAACCGGCCGAAGGTGTGGCTGTAATTGCCAGTAAGCTCGCCGCCGAGATCTATGGCCTGGATGTTCTTGCCCCAGGGATAGAGGATTTACATTTCAACTACACCCGCTTTTTCGTCGTGGGCTGTGACGAGCCACCCTATTGTGAGAATGCTAAAACCTCACTGGTATTTGCGGTCACTCATAGCCCCGGCGCCCTGGTCGAGTGCTTGGGAGAATTCGCCTCGCGCGCGCTCAATCTCACCAAGCTTGAAAGCAGGCCAAGGCGTAACCGTCCCTGGCACTATGTCTTCTACCTGGACTTCGAAGGACACTGGCAAGATGAAGCCCCCCGAGACGCCTTAGTGGCTTTACTCGCCCGCGCCGCGTTTGTCAAACTGCTGGGCTCCTATCCCGCAGCGCCTATCCCCGAAAACAATACCACTTCACAGAAGGCACTGCTGCAAATTTGACAATACCGATTAGCCACAATATCGGTGACGATTCAGCCAGATGGAACACTTCTATTCGAGCACTATAAAATGGAACACAGATGATATGGATAAACACAGATTTTTCACAAGAAATCAGCGAGAATCTGCGTTTATTTGCATCATCAGCGTCTTATCTGATCGTTGTCAACGCGTTGGTTACTTGATGGCTGCATAGATACTAATCTCAATCGCAAACGCACTACGTTTTACCAGCCTGATAGTTCCTATCCTCAGACTTATTTTACCGAGGCCAAACATCATGATCATCGTCATGAAGCCTAATTCCACAGCTGCCGAAATCGGTGCTGTGATCGCCAGAATCCAGGAAGCGGGAGCGAGTCCGCACCCCATTTATGGTGTCGAACGGACGGTCGTCGCCGTTGTGGGCGAAACCCATGCCGTAGACCCCAAGGCGTTCCTGCAAATGCCTGGTGTCGAGAAAATCACCAGCATCAGTGCGCCTTACAAGCTCGCCAGTCGCGAATCTCACCCAGATGACACAGTCATACGCTTGAATGGTATTACCATTGGCGCTAAAGAACTCGTCGTCATGGCAGGACCTTGCTCCGTCGAAAGCCGAACCCAGTTATTGGAGACCGCCCATGCCGTCAAAGAGGCTGGCGCTCAGATCCTGAGAGGTGGCGCTTTCAAACCTCGATCATCACCTTATTCTTTCCAGGGTATGGGGCTCAAGGGACTGGAGATTTTGGCAGAGGCCCGTGAAACATATGGATTGTACATCGTCACTGAAGTGATGACACCGCAAGCGGTGCCCATGTTGGCGGAGTATGCTGACATTTTGCAGATCGGGGCTCGCAACACCCAGAATTATGGATTGCTGCATGCTGTGGGGCGAGTGCAACGGCCGGTCATGCTCAAACGCGGCATGATGAGCAGCATGGAAGAGCTACTGATGTCGGCCGAGTACATCCTCGCTGGTGGGAATTACCGCGTCATGCTCTGTGAACGCGGCATTCGTACCTTCGAGAAATATACGCGTAACACCTTCGACCTGAACGCCGTGCCTGTACTCAAACAACTCAGCCATCTGCCGCTTATCGCCGATCCCAGTCATGGCACAGGCCGATGGGACGCTGTACCCGCCATGGCCCGTGCTGCCATCGCCGCAGGCGCCGATGGTTTGATGATCGAGGTTCATCCGAACCCGGCCGAAGCCTTTTCAGACGGCCCGCAGTCTCTCAAACCCGAACGCTTTGCCGATCTCATGCGGCAGGTCAAGCGCGTCGCCGAATCAGTCGACCGCACCCTCTCCACTGTATGAGAAATTAAAAGGCAAAACGTAAAAGGCAAAAAGCAAAATGCCGTTGATCTCTGTGTTGTTTGTATGTTTCGATCTTGAAAAATCAAGGGGGCAAGACCTTGACTAAGCCTTATGACCTTGAAGATCGTTTGCTTGATTATGCTGTGCGCATTATCCGTGTCGTTGAAGCGTTACCGAACACATTGGTTGGACGACGCATCAGCGATCAGTTGCTACGCTCGGGGATCAGCCCAGGTGCGCATTACGAAGAAGCACAGGGAGCAGAATCTAAAGCAGATTTCGTGTACAAATTGCAACTGGCCTTAAAAGAACTACGTGAGTCACGCTACAGGATACTTCTCATCGTGGCTCTTTGGGATTTCGCGTGACAGGCCCATATATAGTGTGCTCAGATTTAGGCAAAAAGACGGTAGCCTCCCAGATCCAGATAGAGGCGCTGGAACCAAGTTTCGGTTCGAAGGAT
>PIVW01000006.1 GCA_003353825.1 Chloroflexota bacterium | reverse complement strand
CACCTCACCAAGACTCGCCCGGAGGCTATCAGCATACTGAACCATGCTCGGCCAGTTTTCAACAGGATGATCTCGAAACAAGGTCACATTCATGCCAAATAGCCCAATCTTCGCAGTTGTTCTTCGACTTGCGCCTGATCTTCATCCGTAAAGGCCTCGACATCTTCTTGACTCAAACCTGTTGATTCAAAAACATCGGACTGATTCCTGAGCTCAGACCCCTCCTCAAATAGATTAGTTAGAACCCGGCCATCGGTTTGTGCAGGGATAGGAACGCCGGCGATGTGGAGCACCGTTGGGGCGATGTCCATCAGTCCGGCATCGAACTGAACTCCTGGCGGGATGGCGGGGCCTTTAGCAATGAATAAGCCTTCAGGTGTATGAGTGCCATTGCGGTCTGGCTCTAAGTCGAAGAGCAGCCCAGGGCCCATTTCGGCCATGACCTCCGTACGGTAATGATCCATTGCCATGATCAAATCGGGAGCGTCTGCTAAATAGGGACCTGAATAGACCTCTTTTTTTCGTACGATGTGTATAGGGACAGGCTGACCGGTCACAGGATCGGGGATCGTCCTAAGCTTTTCTTCCAGTTCGGTAAGCAACTGTTCTACCTCCAGCCCAGGCTGCACAATGCCTTGAGGATCACGTCCTTGCAAGTTTAGATAGATGCTGGATTCATCGGGACAGTAAACACGGGTCTTCGTCCAATCAACCGGCAGATGGTTCAAAGGCACCAAACCATGTTCTTTAGCACGAACGTATTCGTCGCGAAGAAGGTTGGAAAGCGCCCGCTTTTTGAGCGGATCGACCAATCGGCGGAACGCTGGCGAGGTATCATTGAACTTGAATAGGGGACTGGCAAGCCGACCAATAAGACTTGTCTTTCGATCAGCGCCTGATTCAGTACGGTCTGCCTTGAAATGCAAATAGCCCTCTTGTTTGAGCCATTCGTTTATGTAGAAAATCCGGTGGTTGGGTCCAAAACCATGGTCGGAAACGATAAAAACCCAATCCTCATCATCCAGATTTTCCAACAATCGACCTACTTGCAAATCACAAGCCTTGTACATCTCCTTCAAGCTCCCGCCAAATGCTGCGTTGAGTTCCTCGGTGTACTGAGGGTGATCCGAGTCCATGTGACGCCAGTATTGGTGACTCGCGCGATCCAGAGGACTAAGCACAACCAAAGCCACTTGCCATGGTTTTTCGCTAAGCAACGTATCGGCAATGTCGCTATGCATCGCTAAGATTCGCAAGCGGTCACTGAGAGCTTCAGCATCGTTCTCATTTTTTATGGATAGAGGGCTAAGGAATTCAAACGGCTGGGATAGTTGCTCATCAATTGCACGGCTAAGATTGTGGGGATGCGTATAAGTAAGATTGCCCGTATTCGTCGGAGCAGGCCAACCAGAAACGAGGAAGCTATCGACCCGACGGGGGGGGAATGTGCCGGGCACATGCAGGATGCCAGTTTCAAGACCATGCCGGTTAAGCTGATCCCAAAAAGGAAGGGCCTGACAGTAGCTAAAATTGGCAAAGGTATAATCATAGGTGCCCGGTCGTCGCTGGCTAAAGCCAAAGACCCCAATTTTGGCTGGATTCATGCCGGTGACAAAGCAATACCAGGCCGGAACCGAACGAGGCGGGACGATGCTCTCTAAATTCCCGCTGCTTCCCTCGCTCTTCAGTTGTGACAGGTGGGGCAAGGAATCTCGCCATTGCTCAACCAGAGCAGGCGAGGCGCCATCTAAACCAATGATCAGTATCCGTTTCAATGCTCTCGTACCTTTCTTGTTGTCTCTCGATCTTTCAGCGACGATATTTCAGCCTTCGTGCAGTCTGTATAGCGGCATAGCGATTTCTTTCCAACAGTATGCGCCCACGCAGCGCCGCCCCCGATACAGTGGGATTGGAAAGCTGATACCCCTGCCGCTTCATTTCGGCCATGCAGCAAGCCTCGATCAAGCTGATGTCTATTGGCGGCAGTCGTTGCTGCCATACATCCAATGAATCAGAGCTGATACCAGCATGGCTTATGGCTTGAACTGGATGGATGGTACGCTCCTTTTGTGTATTCATAGAATGATTCACCAACTTCATTTAACCCATAATGTGCTATATGCCAACATCAGTTCGACCAATACCTGCGCTTTCCGGCAGTTCTCATTCAGTGCGTACCTTTCGGCTGGACGATTTCGCCGGCGTTAACTTGCAAGAGTCCCTTTGGCGATTCCTGAGTCCGAGGAGGGGTGATGCTCCCTCCAGGCCAATGACAAGTTTACATGACATGATATCGTGAAAGTTTACCTTAGCCGGCGAATACCGTCCAGCGATTGCGCTTCATAACCCCAGAAAACACAGTAATCGGACATAAGATTCCATACTTGGTGGGCTTCCTCGACAAGATGTTTGTTCGTTTCTGTTTGCCAACGCTTTACCCGTTGTGTTGTGATACTACTGCCGTGGATCTGGAATTCATCGACGCGCTTTGGGTGTGTAGCAACAAATGCACCAATTTCGCCTACACGAGGGATGGGGCTACAGACAAATTCCCGGATTTTGTCGATGACAGAGGGATCCAGGCATAGCTCTTCATAGGTTATACAAATGCAGTCGGTATTCTTGTGTTGAGCCATCTGGTGCTTGAATTCTATATTCAGTTCTTCCGCTACTGTGTGAGGTGTAAATGGCTTGTGCCAATGCAGTGTACCATTCTTCCATTTGTAGTACATCGAGAGGTAAATATCACGGGGATCTCGTCCGGTCATGACAACTCTCATATTCGGAAAATGCTGTGCATAGTTTTGCCAGCCCATGTGTTTGATTTCTTTGACGCCTATTTGTTTGATGTGTTGCTGTAGTTCTGGAAGAAGCTTCTGTTTGAATTCACGAACGATATAATCCTGTCGATAACCAAGCCATCGTAGTCGTCTATTGACAAATGCAAAGGGTAGTCGGTAGAGGGTAAACTCATACAAATCGATATCGTACTGGCGTAACATCTCGACGTCTCTATCTTGCAAAGCGAAGTAGTTCTTCCCCAGGTGTGGTTCTCGAAAAATGAATGCGAAGGGGATGAGTGTAAGTGCTTCAGCGAGAACCGTAGATCCAGTGCGATTGAGTGAAGAAATATAGATGAAAGGATAATCTTGTTCAGTCATGTTCGTAGCTGGCATAGCCTTCGACTGTGACAACCGAATTCAGTCGATATACCCCAACTGTCTGAGTTGAAGCAAATATAGACAAGTCTGTATTGGTCAGCGAGAGGTTGAACACTGAATGCAGGGCTAACATCGCCGGTTGCGGGCGCTTTCCTCAATGAAACCCCGGTAATTGGCGATGTTTATACTGACCATCGGGCGAGACGACTTGTTCAAAGTGATGTTGCCTAATACAAAATATAGACAAGTCTACGCTATCTTTAGGTCTTTCCATGAATTCTGACTTCTCCGACAAACTGCTAGGCCGTGTTGACATTTAGGTGACTTGCTAGCTCTAAATCGCCCTCTCACTTCAAATCAAACAGGTGGTTCATGCGCTGCGCCTTGGTCTGCAGATAGCGCTCATTCTCGGACGTCACGGTTACCGGCAGGGGCACTCGGACGCTGATAATGATGCCCAGTTCTCGCAGCCGCTTGATCTTGTGCGGGATGTTGGTCATGAGTCGCGCCGAAACGATCCCCAGGTCAAAGAGAATGGCAGCGGCAATGCTGTAGTCTCGCTCATCGGCCTGATGCCCCAATTCGAGATTGGCATCGACGGTATCATACCCTTCATCCTGCAAGTTATAAGCTTTGAGTTTGCTAAACAGCCCGATCCCTCGTCCTTCTTGCCGCAAGTAGATGATCGCCCCTCGCTCTTCAGCGGCGATCATTTGCATGGCAAGCGCTAGTTGTTCACCGCAATCGCAGCGTAACGAGCCCAGGACATCACCGGTGAAGCACTCGGAGTGCACCCGTACCAGCACATCTTCCCCCTCTTGGACCACCTCTCTCACCAATGCCAGATGTTCTTTGTCATCCTGTGTGTTGGCGTAGAGGCACAATTGAAAGATGCCCGCGTCGGTGGGGATACGAGAGCAGGTAAGTTGTTGCACTACGATGGCGGTTGATTCCACCCTTTTTACTCGTCTGCTGAGGGAATGGGAATGGCTTGTAGTTGGTCGACCCAATTGTATAATATATCGAAACCGCCTTGCCAGAAGGAGCGCTGGTGGATATCGATCCCGGCCTGGGCCAGGATATCGACAGGCGCTGCGGAACCGCCGGCCGCGAGGATGCCCAAATAGCGGGACTTGAAGGACTCGCCCTCGGCTTTGAACTGTTGATAGAGAGCGAGCACCAATAGCTGCCCAAATGCGTAAGCGTAAACATAAAACGGCACGTGATAAATGTGTGGGATCGATACCCACTCGTGGCGTAATTCGTCGTTTAAGTCGACGGCATCGCCAAACTGCTCGGACAGATTTGCCATATAGGCGTCAGACAACTCATCCACCGACGCGTTTTGCTGGATCATATCGTGGGCGGTGCGCTCGAACAGTGCGAAGTAGACCTGGCGCATGATGGTCGCATAGTTATCATCCATTTGCGTGAAGAGGATATCACGCCGCACGCTCTCATCCTGTTCTTCCGTCAGCATGCGATCAACCAGGAGCATTTCGGCAAAGGTTGAGGCGGTTTCGGCCAGGGGTAAGGTCGGGTGGTAGGTAAGCATGGGGTGATCTCGCGCCAGGATATCATGGACAGCATGGCCCAACTCGTGTGCCATGGTAGAAACGTCATTAGCGCGTCCCTGATAGTTTAGCATCACCCAGGGTGAAAGCTCTGGCGCTACCGACCAACAAAAGGCGCCACCTCGCTTGCCCTTACGCACCTCGCTATCGACATGATGATCCAAGAACACGGTGCGGGCCATGTCGGCGATTCCAGGTGAGAACTCGCTAAATGCATCGAACACCATGGCCTCGGCTTCGGCAAAGGTGTAGGTTTTGTCAGACTCAGTGACCGGCGCGTAGATATCGTATCGGTGCAGGCGCTCGACGCCAATCCAGCGCGCTTTGAGTTTGAAAAATCGTTGGAATATGCCCGCATTATCTCGCGCTACATCCAGCAACGTATCGACGATGTCATTAGGGATGTCGTTACTGAGGTTGCGTACGGCGATGGGGGTTTCAAAATGGCGTAAGTCCACCTGTTCGTTGCGCCAGTCACGCACCAGGGTCTGGTACATCTGACCCAAAATCGGGGCATCTTTACCGTAGACACGATAGAGTTCCTGGTAAGTCGCCGCCCGCTGCTCGGGATCAGCATGGCGGGCGAGGACCATCAACTCGCCCCGGGTCATCTCCTTGATTTCACCGTCAACTTCGATCTTAAAGACATAGCGGTTGGTAATGGCGTCGTACAGGGTGTTTATGGCACTGGCGCCGGTGACATCCTTGATATTGATGATCTTTTCTTCTGCTTCGGTCAGCGTGTGAGGCTTGAAATGCCGCATTTTTTCCAACCAGTAATGGTAGTCCCCGGCCTCTTCCTGAAGCCGATCAGCATCTTCGTCCTCAAGCCCTTTCCACCACAAGTTGAAAAAGAGAGTGCGATTGGTTAGTGTGGCAACCGTCTGTTCGACGCGCGCTTGCAAGCTCAACGCCGCCTGGTTTTGTGTATCTTCGCTGAACCAAAGACCCGCAAATCCATAGAGACGATATAGTTCATGTGTAATCGCTTCATAACGGCTGATAATGTTCAGAAACGCGCCCGTACTGATATCAGGCGTAAGATAATCGCGCATGGTTTCAAAGTCAGCCACCATGGTGTCGAGTTCTTCAAAAGAGGCTAGCAGATCGGAGCTGTCGGGGCCGGGAAAGAGATCGTCGAGACGCCAGCGGGTCTGTTCAAATATAGTTTGGGGAGGTTGGGTTGTGGTAGCCATGAGGACTTAGAGGGATTTGTGAATAAGGGGATTTGAGACGATATCAGGGATGCGTGGTCGCGTGGTCGCGTGGTCGCGTAGTCGCGTAGTCGTTTGGTCGTTTGGTCGCGTGGTATGAAGCGGAAGTTAGTCGTTGATTGTTAATTGTTGACTGTTAGCTGTTGAGTGTTTTGCCGGTTGGTCGCGTGGTCGCGTGGTCGTTTGGTGCGTAATAATGCATTGTAGCGGTAGCATTTCAACATAGCATGGCTGCAACAGATGCGCAAACTCTTTGGATGGAACCCTGCTGCAAGACAACCAGACAGTGGTATAATGCCAGGATTAAATGATAGAGACTCTTTCGGAATTTGCGCGGTACCTACTTGAAAGGCGTGGTTCATTAGCACAAACATCACGTAACACGCAATACGCACCTCGTGTTTTTCTAGGACCCCACGAAATCCTGTTGAACCACTATAGAACACTTTTTGGAGATTCGCATGGCAATCCAGCACGGCTTTGAACTGATTCAAGAACAAGATATTTCCGAACTGAACACGCACGCTCGTTTCTTTCGCCACATTAAAACAGGCGCTGAACTCTTATCGTTGGAAAATGACGACGAGAACAAGTGCTTCAATATCACCTTCCGCACGCCCCCGGCCGATTCGACAGGCGTCTCCCATATTCTGGAGCACGCTGCCCTGGCAGGATCTCGTAAATATCCGGTCAAAGAACCCTTTATCGAGTTGATCAAAGGCTCACTCAAGACCTTTGTCAACGCCTTTACCTCTTCCGACTGGACGACCTACCCTCTGGCCAGCCAGAATCTACAGGATTTTTATAATCTCATCGATGTTTATCTTGACGCTGTTTTTTACCCCCTGCTATCTGAACACACCTTCCACCAGGAAGGTTGGCATTATGAACTGGATGATATCGAAGAACCTCTTAGCTATAAAGGCGTTGTCTTTAATGAGATGAAGGGGAATTATGCTTCACCAGAAGATGTGTTGTCCAGAAATTCTCAATGGTCCTTATTCCCGGGCCATGTCTACGGTCTCGATGCCGGTGGCGATCCCCGACATATTCCTGATCTCACACACGAGCAATTCAAAGACTTTCACGACAGGTATTATCACCCCAGCAATGCCCGTATCCTCTTTTACGGGGACGATCCCGTCGAGGAACGTTTGCGCCTGTTGAACCGCTGGCTAAGTGATTTCGACCCCCTGGACATTGACTCGACCATTCCCCTGTACTCACCTTTCGAACAACCTCGACGCATCGAAAAACCATTTATCGCCGGCGAGGACGCCAAGCCCTATATAACGGTCAACTGGGCACTGGCAGAATCGATTGATCCGGAGATCAATTTTGGGCTCAGTATTCTTGGGCATATTCTTGTAGGCACGCCCGCCTCGCCTTTACGCAAAGCCTTGGTCGACTCGGGCCTGGGCGAAGATGTTGTCGGCATCGGTTTGGATAGCGACATCCGCCAGATGTATTTTTCGACCGGTCTGAAAGGCATCGAGATCGAGGATATCGACACGGTGGAGACCTTGATCTTCGATACACTCCAGCGCCTGGCTGATGATGGCATCGATGGGCGCACCATTCAAGCATCGATGAACACCATCGAGTTTACCCTGCGTGAGAACAACACCGGCGGTTTTCCGCGCGGTCTGGCTGTGGGGCTGCGGGCGCTGAGCAGTTGGATTTACGACGCCGATCCGCTGGCACTGCTCACTTTCGAAACCCCACTCAATACCATCAAATCGCACCTCGACAAGGGCGAACGCTATTTCGAGGGTTTAATCCAGCGCTACTTTCTCCACAATTCCCATCGCACCACTCTCATCCTGACCCCAGACACCGAGTTACAGGCACAATGGGAAGCGGACGAAGCCGCCCGACTGGCGCAGATCAAAGCTGCGATGAGCCAGGACGAACTGCAATCGATCATGGCCGAGGCCCAGGAGTTACTGCGGATTCAACAAACGCCTGATGCCCCGGAAGCGCTGGCAGCCATCCCCAGGCTCACACTCGAAGATCTCGATCGTGAGAACAAGCAGATCCCTATAGATGTATCTGAGTACAACGGCAGCCAAACCCTCTTTCACGATATCTTCACCAATGGCATTACCTATTTGGATGTGGGTATGAACTTGCAGGTCGTACCCGCAGAACTGCTCCCCTATGTCTCGCTCTTTGCGCGTGCGCTGCTGGATATGGGTACCGAGAGTGAAGACTTTGTGAGCTTGTCTCAGCGCATTGGCAGCAAAACCGGAGGGATCAGCTCGAGCACACTTACGGCCAGCGCTCGCGATGGCAAAGCGGTTACCTGGCTGATGTTGCGCGGCAAGGCTATGGTCGAACAGGCAGAGGACCTGTTGAGCATTCTGCACGATGTGTTGCTGACTACCGAATTTGACGACAAGGAACGCTTCCGCCAGATCGTATTAGAAGAAAAGGCATCGCAGGAAGCGAGTTTGCTGCCGGCCGGGCATGCGGTGATCAACGGGCGATTGCGATCTCATTTTGATGAGGCCGGCTGGGTGTCAGAGCAAATGGGGGGGATCAGTTATCTGTTCTTCCTACGCGAATTGCTAGAGGAGATGGAAAGCAACTGGTCGAGCGTCCTCGAACGCTTGCTGGCCGTACGATCTCTGCTCGTCAATCGAGAAGCCATGTTGTGGAATGTCACGCTGGATGCTGACCATTGGCCTGGGGTGAACTCTCAGATACAGATGCTGGTTGATAAGCTACCGGCGCCGCCGGTAACGACAGCCGATTGGTCTCAGAGGGAGATCATTTGCAATGAGGGACTCACCATTCCTGCCCAAGTCAATTATGTGGGCAAGGGGACGAATCTCTACGATCTGGGTTACGAACTGCATGGTTCCATCCACGTCATTGCCAATTTCGTACGCACGACCTGGCTCTGGGAACGTATCCGTATGCAAGGGGGGGCCTACGGCGCCTTCTGTGTCTTCGACCAGCGTTCAGGTGTGTTCAATTATCTTTCTTACCGCGATCCCAACCTGCTCGATACGCTCGACAATTACGATGGCGCTGCGAACTTCTTGCGAACAACCGACCTGAACGAAGATGAACTAATCAAATCTATCATCGGCGTGATCGGTACGATCGATGCCTACATGTTACCCGACGCCAAGGGCAATGCCTCGATGCAGCGGTATCTGATCGGTGAGACTGATGCGTTACGACAGCAATTGCGTGACGAAGTCCTGGGCAGCACAGCCGCAGATTTCCAGGCGTTTGCCGATGTGTTGACCCGTCTCAATTCCTCTGGCCATGTGGTCGTGCTAGGATCCGAGGGGGCTATCGTCGAGGCCAATGCTGAACGAGATGAGCCTCTGGCAATAACAAAAGTTCTATAACCTGTACCGCAACAGTCTCCTGTGCTAGACTTTTCTACAGTTCACGTTTTTCTTTGTGTTTGAACGCATGCCCTCCTTTTTACGTCGCACAGAAACCCTTCTCTACGTCCTCATCGTCGTGCTAAGCGCCCTGGTGTTGCTACCCACCCTGCGCTGGTTGGCAAACGAATGGTGGAGCAATGACTATTACTCGCACGGCGTTTTGGTGCCACTAGTCTCCGCTTACTTCGCTTGGCGTCTGCTGCCGCGCCTCGAACGGCGTCCCAGCAATCTGGGTGTTTTATTGCTAGCTGCGGCATTGGTACTCTATCTCATCGCCCTGTTTCAGCGGGCTTATTTTGTGGCAGCGCTGGGGATGATCGCCCTTTTTGCCGGGATTATCTGGTATCTCTGGGGTGGGCAAGCACTGAAACGGCTGGCATTTCCTTTGGCGTTTCTCATTTTCATGGTGCCCCTCCCCTTTATCGAGGGGGGCAGCCTGCCCTTGTCGCTCATCACCGGCCAGATATCCACCACACTCATGCAGGCGGTGGGGATGGATATCACCGTGAGTGGCGCCTCGGTGACACTGCCCAATGCCAACCTGGTGGTGGGAGCCCAGTGTTCCGGTCTGCGCTCGATCGTGGCCTTGTTTACGCTGGTTGCTGTCTTCGCTTACATTGTACATGGCCCCTGGTACAGTAAGCTAATCCTCTTCCTCATGGCCATTCCCATCGCCATTCTGGGCAATATCTTCCGGGTGAGCACGCTGCTTTGGGTGGCGGATCGCTGGGGCGTGCAAGTTGGCTTTACCTATTACCATGATTATTCAGGTATCCTCTTCTTCCTCTTCGCTTTCTTATGTCTGATTCTCCTGGCGAGACTGCTGGGTTGCCGGCAAATTCGCGCAGACCTCTTGTAGTTCTGATACTGCTGGCCCTGGCACTTATTGCCGTCGTCTTTATCTACGGCCGTGATATCTGGCAAAGCCGTGCCCTGGCCAACTCCGGCTATACCTTCGTCTCAGATATCGACCGTTGGCGACGCACCAGCCGTGAACGGGCAGTGCAAGCGAAATATGATTTTAGCCTGGGACCACAACTACACGAACTTCCCCTTGAGTTTGGCGGCTGGCAGGGTGCTGATATCCCCCAAACCAATATCGAGGTACAGATTTTGCTGGAGCCTGAGGAATACGTTTACCGACGCTACCGCCGTCCAGATAGCAAGTACGTGTGGTTAAGTGTGATTGGCAGCCGCCAGGCCAAATCCTTCCATTCTCCACAGATCTGTTACGACGCCGACGGTTGGCGCACCGAAGTTGCCTCGGAAGCGGTTGAACTCAACGAGGGCGAAATCTACGCCCTGCGGCTGCAAGCTCAAAAAGAACGGTGGGAACATGTGGTCCTGTACTTCTACCTCTATCCTGACTATGTACGTGATGGCAGTGCAGGTACAGTGTTATTCAAAGTAACTGCGCCACTGACCGGATCATTAGAAGAAACACTTGCCCTGGAAAAGTCATTCATACGCGAGTTTTTTCACAGCGCCCGTTTGTAATCTCTAGATACCCCTTGGTATCATAGGGGTGTGGTCCAACAATTCAATCCTAAGGTGGGACACACTGAGGTATCGCCCATCGTATGGAAAAAGTTGCAGACCACTGAGTGCTCAACGCCTTGCACCCAATGTCGTTGGACTGCCCACTGGAGATACCGCTATGACCACCGGTCAAACACAGGCACCACCCCTCTTACCCACGATCAAGCTCAAGCGCTGGCATCAGGTTCTCCTTGGCGCCCTGATCCTACTTGTTCTCGGCCTCATTGCCTTTGTCACGTTTCAACCGATTCAAGTGTTGCCGCGCATTCGCTTAGCGCCGGGTTTTGCGCTTACGGATCAAGATGGCAGGCGCTTGACCAATGAAGACCTGCGCGGGCACTATGTGCTTTATAACTTCACGCACACAGATTGTCTGGCTCCTGATTGCCCTCAGAACGATCTCATCCTCAGTGAATTACAACAGAGGCTGGGGGAAGATGTTAGCGGAGACACCCCGGTTTCGTTTGTGACGATGTCATTCGACCCGGAAAAGGATACACCAGAGCAACTGAGAACTTACGCTCAGACATTAGGCGCCGATACCGAGCAATGGCGATTCGTCAGCGGTGATCCTGCTCGGCTCAAGTCCATTATCGGTGGGGGATTTGAAGCATACTACCAACAGAACGAGGATGGGACTTGGGATTTCAGCCCCACCATGGTTCTAGTCGACGGTTGGGGCATTGTTCGAGCTGTCTATAACAGCCGTACGGTCACCCCCGACGCAGACACCCTTATCCGCCATCTTGGCGTATTGGCCGAAGAACTCGAAAACAGTCAGGGCGTCGCCCGCGTGGGTTATGAAGCAGCCCACCTATTCCTCTGTTACACATCATAAAAAATGAACATTAATCTGAGAATCGTAGTTGTGTTGCTTGTGGTGGTAATCCTGGTCGTGGTAGGCGCCGTTGTGCTTGTGTCGCGTCTGAGCCCACAGATTTTTCATGGCATGGTGTTGCAAGCCACCGAGCCCGCAGATGATTTCGTACTGACTGCTCATACAGGTGAACGTGTGAGTTTAAGCGATTATCGGGGCAAGCACGTCATCCTTTACTTTGGCTACACCTTTTGCCCCGACGTCTGCCCACTTACCCTGGCAGACCTGGGCCAGACCATGCGCTTGATTGGTGAGGACAAGGCAGAGCAAGTGCAAGTATTATTTGTATCTGTAGACCCCGAACGGGACACACCAGAGCGATTATCCCACTATGCCCCCGCTTTCTACCCAACCATCCTTGGACTTACCGGCACAGAGGAAGAGATCGCCAATGCCGCCACGCCACTCGGTATTTTTTATGCTCGAAACGAAGTAGATGGGGCCAGCGATTACCTCATGGATCACACGGCGTCGGTGACATTGCTGGATGACAAAGGTCGTATTCGCTTGATCTGGCCTTTCGACACATCGCCTGAGTTTATGGCAGAGGATCTGGAATACTTCTTGCGTTAGGAGCGGCCAAACAGAACGCAGACCTGTCCTGAGCAGGGTCGAAGGATGAACACGGGTGAAACGCCGATCTATTGTGTCGCCCCTCGTAAATGCACGCACTCGCAATTTCTGGAGAGATTACCTTGTCAATAGCAGATGATTCCAAATTCGATCGTGAAACATTAGACCCACAGGATTGGGCGGCGCTGCGAGCGCTTGGCCATCGTATGATTGATGACATGCTCCATTACCAAGAAACGGTACGTGAGCGACCGGCGTGGCAACCCGTTCCAGAGGACACCAAAGACTGGTTTCAGCAGACCTTGCCAGAGGTACCACAAGGTGCAGAGCGGGCTTACGAGGATTTTTTCGACCATGTTCTACCCTATCCTATGGGCAATACCCATCCCCGCTTCTGGGGTTGGGTGATGGGGGGAGGCACACCCTTTGGCGCCATGGCAGATATGATGGCAGCTATTTTGAACCCAAACATGGGCGGTGGCGATCACGGTGGTAAGTATGTAGAAAACCAGGTACTCAACTGGTGCAAGGAGATGCTGGATTATCCTGACTATGCCAGCGGCCTCCTAACCAGTGGCGGCTCGATGTCCAATTTGGTCGGCGTCACAGTGGCTCGTAACACCAAGGCTGGGTTCGATATCCGCACTGAAGGTGTGGCTGCAGCGCCAAGAGGGATGGTGCTTTATAGTTCGATTGAAACGCACAGTAGTAATCAGAAAGCTGTGGAACTGTTAGGTCTGGGTAGCGAAGCCCTGCGTAAAATACCGATCAACAATGAGTATCAGATAGATCTGGCGGCGTTGGAAGCTGCCATTCACAGCGATCGTGAACAAGGCTTACATCCCTTCTGTATCATTGGCTGTGCTGGCACCGTTAATACGGGGGCTTTCGACGATCTCAATGCCCTGGCAGATATCTGTAATCGAGAAGATATGTGGTTTCACGTAGATGGCGCCTTCGGCGCTTTAGCTGAACTCGTGCCTGAACTCAGATACTTGACCGAAGGAATGGAGCGTGCTGATTCCATTGCCTTTGATTTACACAAGTGGCTGTATATGCCCGTTGAAGCAGGATGTGTCTTGGTACGTAGCGAAACCGCTCATCGCCAGACCTTTTCCCTGACACCAGAATACCTGGTACATGCCGATCGTGGCGTGGCAGGTGGCGAAGTCTGGTTTAGCGATTACGGCGTGCAACTAACGCGCGGCTTTCGGGCGCTCAAGGTGTGGCTGTCCTTCAAGGAACATGGTATCGACACCTACCGCCGTATGATCTGGAAGAATGTCGAGCAAGCACGCTACCTTGCGGATTTAGTCGAGCAAACCCCCAATCTGGAACGATTGGCGCCCGTGCCCCTCAACATCGTCTGTTTCCGCTACAATCCAGGCAATCTGAACCAAGCTGAACTCAACCAGCTCAATCATGAGATATTACTACAAATGCACGAACGAGGCATTGCCGTGCCCTCTTCGACCAGACTCAATGGCGATTATCTAATCCGTGTGGCCAATACCAACCACCGCAGCCGGCGAGAGGACTTCGATGTGCTGGTCGAGGCAGTCCTTTCTATTGGGCAAGAATTGGCGGGTTGAGAGACATCCATAATTCTCACCCGCAGCATCCTTGATGCCATCTCCTCTGCAACGGAATTCGTAATTTGAGCGACGAATTCGATTCGATCCGTAAGGACACCAGGATGCATGTAGACATGAGGCGCCCAGAAGAGCCACACCGATAAGCCATAAACATAGGGACCCTGCAGAAAACAAGCTGCGTTATAATAGCAGACACACATTGCTGCCAGCAGGAGGTCGTACAAGATGGAACTGACACTTCCCGAACCCAAGTTGAACATGTCGCCGGAGCAGGCCCAGGCACAGTTTGATGCATTGCAAGCCAAACTGGTGCCACTCTGGAAATCGATAGATCACATCAGCCAGGATAAACAGACTATTGTGGTGGTGCCATCGATTTCCATCGAGATCAGTGCCATACCCGGTGCGCTCCTTCAAGCCTATGAGGAGCGCTTTTTGTTTCTCCTTCTCTTGTTACGCCAACCCAGGGCGCGCATGATCTATGCGACTTCACAGAGCATTAAGCCTGAGATCGTCGAGTATTATCTGGATTTATTGCCGGGTGTGATCGCCTCTCATGCTCGCAAGCGTCTCTTCCTTGTCTCCCCCCAGGACGCGTCTCCCCGGCCACTGACATTGAAACTGCTGGAGCGGCCACGTCTTCTCCGCCAGATCAGCGCCCTTATTCCTGACCACGACCGTGCGCATCTCGCTTCCTTTATGAATACAATACTGGAACGAGATCTCGCACTGCGTTTGGGCATACCCATGTACGGCGCCGATCCTAAATTCTTCCACTACGGCACCAAGAGCGGTTGCCGGCAACTCTTTGCCGAAGAAGGGGTACGCCATCCCCTTGGCATCGAGGATATCCGCACGGGCGATGAGTTGATTCAGGCCATACGGGACATTCGAGCGCAACGACCCGCCGTACAGCAGGTCATCGTCAAGCATGATGAAGGTGTCAGCGGTATGGGCAACGCCCTGTTGAATCTACATGATCTGCCTGATCCTGGGGATACTTCGGAGCTTGTTGCCATTGCAGAGCGTCTTAAATCTATGGCCTACGAGGCGCCAGAAATCACTTATGAGTGGTATATGCAGGAATTGGAAAAGCACGCTGGTATTGTCGAAGAGCGCATCCAGGGTCAGGAATACCGTAGCCCTAGTGCTCAGCTTAGGGTGACGCCTTTGGGCGAGGTGGAATTACTCTCGACCCATGATCAGGTGTTGGGCGGACCCAGTGGGCAGACCTATTTTGGCGCTCGTTTTCCTGCGGACTCTGCCTACGCGGCCTCGATCATGCAAGATGCTGCCAAAGTAGGTCGACGCCTGGCAAATGAGGGCGTTCTGGGGCGCTTTGCCATCGATTTCGTGACCGTGCGTTCCGAATTGGGTGAGTGGGAATCCTATGCCATCGAAGTCAACCTGCGTAAAGGGGGCACTACCCACCCCTTCCTCACACTTCAATTTCTTACAGATGGTGTCTATGATGCAGAGGCAGGGGTTTTTACTACCCCGCGTGGGCACAATAAGTACTTCATCGCCAGTGACCACCTGGAATCGCACCTCTATCGTTCATTTACCGCCGACGATATCTTCGACATCATTGCCCGCACCGATCTCCATTTCAACCAGACGCATCAGACCGGAGTCGTGTTTCATATGCTCAGTTCTCTGGGTGAATTCGGCCGCCTTGGCCTTACAGCCGTGGGAAACTCGCCCGAACAGGCAGATGCGCTATTTGCGCAAACAGTAGCCGCCTTGGATGAGGAGGCACAGCACCCCTAATTTATTTTGGCGCAAGTAGCTATGCGGTTCGTGGTAGGCGATTCATCGCCGTGACAGGTGCATAAAGGCGCTAAAGCGCTTACTACAAACTGCCTCACCGATCTCCCATGCGTTTTAGCGCCTATCTCCCTCTTTGTAGTAGATCTTCCTAGCAGGTATAATGGGGGCAGCCCTGTATTATTGGGCGTCCCCCATCTACTTAACGATCTTCGATCTTCTGTCCTGCAGCACTCCCCCATATCTGCGGCGGATGAGATGGGGTGGGGTTTATCGCATGGCCCCTGTAATAGCATGGGGAATCACGTCGATCACGCTGATACGTTGCAAGGAATCCATTATGGCTGCGAAACAATTGGCCGATTTCCCTCGTCCGCCTGAAGACAATGGGCGTGGCGTCCATTGGTCTGCCTTGATTTATCATCCCTCCGGAAGTGATTTACAACATTGGATGGAGGAACTACAGGCACTGCAGATCAAGTGGGTCAAGCTCCTCGATGATGGCGGAGGGTCCTCTATCGAACTCTGCCGGGCAATGATCGACCATGGCATCATGCCGGTGGTGCGGCTTTATCGAGACAGGCCCAATCCTGACCGCATCGGCGGTCGGGAGATCGATGCGGTTCGACGTCTGGCACGCAACGGCGTGCATTATATCGAAACGAACAACGAGCCGGATCTCCCTGCAGAATGGCAGGGTGGGCACAAACCTAAGGACTGGCTCGATATCGTCGTAGACAATTTTATCTACGATGCCGATATCGTGCTGAATGAGGGGGGGCTTCCAGCACTGCCGGCTATGGGCCCGGGAAGCAGCCGCAATCCCTTGAAAATGGTGGTCGATCGCGGTCGCAAAGATCTTTTTGAAAATGGTTCCTGGTCGGCCATTCACAACTACACCCTCAACCACCCGCTAGATTATCCCGACGATGCCGTCAATCAGCAGGGACAAGCCCTTACGCAGGAAGAGTACGACCGCTATCAGCGCTGGCAGTATAGCCATCTATCCAAAGAAGAGGCTGAAGCCGAAGGGATTGATGCGGCAGATTACGATAAATACCAACGATGGGGCTGGGACGGGCGCGCGATCGAGAAGATCAACGAACGCCGCCTGCGCGATATGAACAGCGGCGATACCATCCATGACGATCACAACTGTTTTCGTGCTTGGGAAATCCGGGGGCAACTGGTTTACGATGCTTTAGGATTCTATGTGCCTATCATTAGCACCGAAGGAGGGCCGGTGGTGGGATGGGGGGATGATCTCCGTTATGCCAAAATGAATCCCACCACACATGCGGAGTGGCAAATGGAGATCTTCCGGTTTATGCAAGATGAAGCGCCAGAATGGTACTTCTCTTGCTGCACCTGGTTACTGGCATCGCGGCCATTAGGGGATTTCAGCCCGACCTGGGATCAGATGTCCTGGTATTGCAGCGCCTGGAATGAGCAATTCGGCTTAAGTGGTGAATTGCCGATTATTCAGATGTTGAAGGATACACCTGCCAAGGTGAGACACGAAATACGAGAGCCTGAAGGCGAGCCCAGTCGCGTGGTTGGAACTGTCAGTGATCGGGATGGCAAACCTCTTGGGGGCATCCCGATCTCGCTACGCGCAGGAGAGGAGATCATCGCCAGCGGGTTGAGTGACGCAGAGGGTAGGTATCAGCTCAACGCTCCTGAGGGCAGCTACGACCTGTATGTGGCATGGGTCGGCCCTGTCGCCCGTACCATTACCTTGACACCGGGAGATGTCGATACCATCGATGTCAAAGGGATGCACCCTGTCGGCGCTTTCAGTATTGTGGGGACATTGGAAGATACGGCCGGCAGCCCTCGCCCCGACATCCGCGTGGAACTCAGACGCAATGGTATCGTTCATGCTGTCGACACTACTGATGGAACAGGGGCTTTTTCTTTTTATCCTGGTGTGGCCGGCGACTATGTTGTAGCCGTGCCCGGTGGCAGTGCCACAGCGCTGGTCGAGGTGGACTATCCCGAAGAGATCGTTGTCATTACCATGCCGACAACCACCGAATTGCACTATGCACTTACCGAAAAACGTCTGTTGTCCGCAGAAGAGACGGGCAATCGCTCGCTATTTTACGGTTGGGTGGTTGATGAGGATGGCAAGGGTATCAAGGACGTCGAATTGGAAATGCGCTGGCGTGATGCTGAACCAGGGCAGAATTTCCCCTCTATTCGTACTGGACGTGATGGCACCAAACCCAATGCAGATGGCTATTACGAATTCTTGCATTCAGCCGGCGACTTCCTGGTAATTGTGGTGCAGGGCGACTACGAAAGTGATATAGCCGAGGATTTGCTAACAGCGGATGTGCCTGGACGGGAGGATGATCCAATCACTTATGAGATCAACTTCCAGCTACGTCCTGCAGAACCCGGCTTACCCAACGAAAGTGTCGTGATGGGCAGTATTCCCGGAGGCCGCATGGGACAGGGGTTGCGCCTGTGGTCTAACGAAGGGGTAAATATCGATACAACATTGGACACGAGTCGCCGTTTCAAAATTAACGATTTACCCTCGGGCGTCTATGATTTTGAACTGGCAGGTATCGGTATCATCCGCTCCGAAATCGTTTTGGATGGTAGAAACCAGGTAGAGATCAATTTCTCGCTACTGGGGGGCATCATTGGTCCGGTAGTGAACGCCGGCCAACGACGCACCGTCCAGCTTATCTCAGAATCATATGGTTTCACACGGCGGGCTCAGTTGAGTTCCGAAGATCACTATCGTTTCACCAATCTGCCACCGGGCATATATCGGGTCGAGCTCGACGATGCGATCATAGGGTGTCTCTCCAGTGATGGTCAGAGTGTTTTGCAGGCGCCTCTATTGCAGGTAGGGCTGATGCCGCCAACAGGTGACAGTACCTTAACGGGCTTTGTCCACGATGCCAGCAATCAGGCGTTACCTGGCATTTTGGTCGTCTTACAATATGAGCAGCAACAAATGGCTGTGGCCGTGTCCGATGTCGAAGGTCGGGTCTCGTTTGCTGGGCTGGGCGTCGGTCACTACGATTTGGCAGTCGAAGGCAGGGTCTTGGCGGGGGATATTTCATTGGATGGTATAAATTCGATCACTGTAGATATGATGTACGCGCCGGCCATGTCATTGCACAAGCCCTTGGTGCACTACTACCTACTGGGCACTGCCGATCCTGCGTTGGGCGCCACCCTCGTCCGCTTGATTGCCCCCTGGTTGCCGACACAAGCGCCAGGTGTAGCAGGTTTCGATAGCAATGAAGCCCGCCGCGCCACCACCGTCACGCTCCTGGGTGATGCCGAGGATGAGAGCCTGGTTTCGAATCTCGAAAGCGCTGAATGCGAGGTCATCGACCGTCGCTCAGATCTGTTATCATTGGCCTGGAAACTGGCCAGCCCTCCCTCACCTGCTGCAACGCCGCCCGACTGAAACCAGAATTTTTCTGACACTTCCTTTCTGATAACGAGGTTCTCAATGCCCGATCCTATCAATGATGCGACTGCCTATGGTGTCCGGATTGTCGAAGCCAACGTCACGCCGGGTGCTCTATACTGGAAAATCGTACGCGTCCATCATCTGGCGCCAAGTGAAAACAATGGCAAGCACCATATCTATGTGGATGCCCTTGACGAATACGGAGAGCGTTTATTGGGGACCCATGTATCGATAACCTGGGAAGGTGGTGATGAAACCATTGTCATCGAGAAGCAACCGCCGGAGCCGGGGGCGAATTTCCCCATGTGGAAATGGCAGGTCTGTAACGCCGAGATCGAAAATACAGTCTCTGATCGCGTGGAGAATCTGAGGACCGATCATGATGATGAAGATAGCGGCAATACGTTATTCCACCACTCTTTTGCCATCACATTCCAACAATCGATAGCAATCGCGCCGGGCCCGGTCGGTGACAGCAGTATCAGCGGCAAGGTGCCCAATGGCGCCAACCACAGGCTGCTTCTAGAAGATGGCGATGGCAATGAACGTTTCACTATCGTAACGGTGGATGAGTCTTTCAAATTCGAGGCCTTACCGGCCGGACGCTACACCATCACCGATGAGGATGATGGACGGATAGTGGGGCCGGTAGAAGTGGACGGGATCACTTCATTAGTAATCGATTTCCCTCCTCTGGCTTCGGATACCAAGCCGCTCAGTCATTATCTTCTCTTTGCTCAGGCGGGTGCGGCATCGACCCAGCTTTATCTTTCGATCCTGGCAGGTGCCATTGCCGACAATAACCTGGCCTTTGGTTTTCACACGACAGATGCCGTTACGGCCACGCGCGTGACCCTGGTGGGAGAACATGTCGAGGGAACGATCACACTTTTGGAATCAGCCGGATGTCAGGTTGATGAATTGCCAACAGATCCCAGTGCCATGCTGGCGGCTGTTTTCAAGCCTGACGACTCATAAAATCACATGTTCAACGCTTGTTCGGAAGCGCTTTGACAGAGGCTTGTTGCCACTTCTATAATCCGCTTGATTCCAGTCCAAACCTCGTAGGAGATAAGGCGATGGCGTATAGAACGCAAAAATGTAGAAACGCAGAGCGGGCATTTACCTTTACCCTATTGTTGATGATGCTCATAATGGTAGGCGGCAGCCTGGACGCCAGTGCTATCCACGCCCAAGCTGGAAACGAGCCACTGCTACGCCTGTCAAAATCTGCCAGTACAAGCGGACCTGTTAGGGTGGGTGATTCCTACCGCTACGAGCTGTGTTATCAGAATACGGGCAATGCCGGCGCGACTGACGCCATCCTCTACGATGAATTACCGCGAAATATCGACTACATACAGGGATCCATCACAGACGATGGTGTTTATACGGCTTACAACCATCGCATCACTTGGGCGCTTGGAGATTTAGGGCCAAGCAATGAAAAATGTGTGGGCTTCGATGTAGTGGTCAGCACCGCAGCACCGCAGCGCCGGGCGTAGTGGCGAATGGCACGGATGTCATACCCTATCGCCTTTGGGCCGAATTCATCTTGCTCAATCGCGCTATTCTCAACGCCAGCAATGCATAGACAGTGACGGCAGAACATGAACTCATTCTCAGTGCTGTTGTCGATCCCAGCATCATTAAGTCAAGTGATAAAACACAGATGTTATGCCCGGAGAGGCACTGGTATTTAGCTTGGAAATCGCCAATATCGGCAACGCTCCGGCATCACAAATGGTTGTCACCGATGTACTCAGCGAGCTTGTAGAAAATGTGTCGGTGTCAGCTACTCAAGGTGTTGCACGCTATAATCCGAACACCCATACAGTTACCGTCGAATTAGGCATGTTTGATCCGGGCGAAAGCAGCACCATCACCATTCGTGCCGACGTTGTCGATGGCAACGCCCTCTGCGGTACCGCCCCGACCAACTTTTTGAACAGCGCTGTACTAGATTTCTTCGAAGGGAATCCACGCGAATCCAACATCGTGCGAATCAACGTCGATGCCTGCCCACCCCCGGAAATACCTGAACCAGGCACGATCTTGCTTTTGGGCACCGGCCTGGCGGGGCTGGCGGCTTGGGCGTGGCAACGCCGGCAGCAGGTGCGCTAAATCTCTTGCGATAACCTATCCGATTTTATCGCCTTAACGGTTCGCAGTAGGCGCTTTAGCGCCCGTCATCACCAAGAGAAAGCGCTAAAGCACTTACTACGAACGATCTCGTCGCCATAAATCCGTTCGTAGATGTTTGTTCTGTGTGCGTCTGAGTAATGCAATTCGATCTTTCTTTGTGCGATGACAGGGAGGCGCATATACGCCTCAGCGAGGCGTTGACTCTAAGCTTCGGCCCAGATCTGGTGTACACACTGGATCTCAGCGGGCGTCCGCTGGGCACGTTTCGTCGGGGACGACATCTACGGTGGGGACTGGATGGTAGGGTTCTGGCACGTTGGCGGCAGGGAAACGGACCTCGCCAACGCGCCTGGCTTGATCAGGATGAAATCGATAGAGCTTTTAATGCCTTGGTGGACGATCTACGCCGTATCGACGATGCCCCCCTTCCACGCCCTATCGAACTTATCGTACGACGTGCGCTATCATTTGATCGTGTGGCCGCTGCCGAGAAGTTTGCGCGCGTCTATCGTCCCGTGTCGATCTTGCCACCGGACCAATACCAGGCCCTGGTTCTACAAGCAACCGAAGGCTGTTCTTTCAACACTTGCACATTTTGCGCTCTTTACAGAGATCGTCATTTTCGTATCAAACCGGTATCCGAATTCGCCTTGCATATCGAGCAAGTCAAGGATTTCTTTGGCGAGGGTCTACAGTTGCGGCGCAGTGTTTTCTTGGCTGATGCCAACGCTCTTGTGATCCCACAGGGGCGGCTTTTGCCATTATTCGACGAAATCACTAAGGCTTTTGCCATCATGCCCGGCGAGCTACCTGCCAATCAGCAGCGCTCGTGGCTCCGTTCGCACGCTGATGCCATCACGGGGGTCTATGCGTTCGTAGATGGCCTCAGCGCCGAACGCAAGTGTGTCGAGCAATTCCGAGACCTGCGCCGGCGGGGACTGAGGCGTGTCTACATCGGGCTTGAAAGCGGCCATGAAGACCTGCTGGCCTGGCTACAGAAACCAAGCACCGCCGCCGCCATGCTGGACGCAGTCAAACGCATGAAACAGGCAGAGTTACAGATCGGGGTGATTGTGTTAACGGGTATCGGTGGCGAACGCTTTCACCAGGCCCATTGCCGCGATACGGCAGCCGCACTCAATGCCATGCCCCTCGATAGCGACGATATCATATACTTCAGTCCCTTTCAGCCTGATGCAAATGCTCCATACCTGGCTCAGGCAAAAGCGCAGGGTATTCAGCCACCGACTCAGGCGCTCATCGATCGGCAGCTGACGGCGATCAAACAAGCACTTGAGTTACTCCCCCCCCCTTTGGGGCCCAAGCGAGTTCCATACAACTTGCACGATTTTGTCTATTGAGGTGAAATATGGGCTTGAGGCGTCGCACATTTATGAAAACACCCTTGGCTTGCATAGTGCATTTCATTACTATCTCGCGAAAATGGATACTATTCCTGCCGTTTTTTCTGATTAGCGCATGTCTGGGCGGTTCTGCCGAAACCGAGCAGATCGGATCAGACATAGTCTCTGTAATGGAAGCGACGCGTACCCCCATCGTGATACGTGTTCCTCGACCAGCCTTCATGTCGACCATAACGCCCACGGTAGCTCCTGCCACTCCTACAAACACAGCACCAGCAACTTCTGCGAAACCAGTGCCGCCGACAAACCTGGCAGTAAGCGGCAGCCAATCCCCCGCAGTCTTTCAAACCTCAGAGCTATATCGTGGTATCCGCCCCGTAACTTATGTCGAAGATACATGCGAGTATCTGCGTGACAAGTGGGATCCGGCAAAAAGTGCGCCCGGCACATTTGTAGCGCCTATCATGTACCATGCCATCTCACCGACCAATCGCACCAGGGCAAGCACCTGGACACCCTCCAGCTATTTTTACCGCACGATCAATGAAGCGAAGCGATTGGGTTTTGAAACGGTAACAGCGGCAGAGGTTGCCAGTTTCTTGGAGCACAACGCTCGCATCCCTGAACGTTCTCTGATGTTGATACTGGATGACCGGCGCTTGGGTTCGGCAGAGGATTACATGCTGCCTACCGCCAGGCGTAACGGCTGGACTTATACCATGGCCTGGAATATCTCAGATACGGACAATCGTCCCGGCTTATGGGAGCGCGTCGAAGGCTGGCATGAAACCGGTCTGGTCGATGCGCAGTCGCATGGCCTGCGCCACCGCTATATGACCACTCGCACTCCAGAGAAAAAGATCCGGAGCGAACTCTTTGGCCCTATCCCCATCCACGATGAGCATTTTGGCTATCGACCCACCGCCTTCATCTGGCTGGGGGGTTGTTTACTAAAAAAACCGTGGAAATCGCCCGCGAAGCGGACTATCGGCTTGCCTTCACCATCTATCCCCGCGGGCCCATCATGTATAATTGGATCCCTCAAGGCAAAGAGGAACGGGATATCGGCGATCCGATTATGACCTTGCCGCGCTATTGGGGTTATCCCGGTGTGATCGAGGAATTGAAGGATGCCGTCGCCATAAGTGAAGCCGCTCGCCAACAGGCGCTGGAACAGTATCAAGCCGAGACCACTTCTTTTGAGCTCAATTGTGGTGGTAGCTTGTCCCAACCGGCATTTGAACAAGGAGCAATTGGTGTCGCCGAGTCGGGTTCGTGATAACGTCTTAGTTGGGTTCGCCGGGAAACCTATGAATCGGTAGACCGGGACAAACGTCGCCTGCCGGAGTCGGCCAGGTTTTCCGGTGTACTGGTTTACCGGCCTACACGAAACCAAAGCCGAGCCTGCTCGACCTGGACAATTAACGGAGGCAACGCGTAGTTTGCAGAGTAACCTTTATATCATGGCACATGACGCTATTCAGGCCGGGGTTCGAGTGTAACGCTGATGTCTAACGTTTCGCCGTCTCGTACAATGGTCAGGATCACCGTATCACCGGGACCGGTATGGCGGCCGAGATAGGCCAAGAGGTCGTTGAAGATCTTGATGGGCTGGCCATCGATGCCGACAATGATGTCGCCGCCGATCAGGAACTGGACGCCTCCTACGCTGCGAGCGTCTGTGCCGCCACGTAAGCCCGCCTTGGCAGCAGGGGTATCTTGTAAGACCTCGGCCACAAGAACGCCGGAATCCACATCCAAGCCCAGGGCCTGTATCTCAAAGGGTGAAAGACCGTTACCACGAATGCCCAGATAGGCATGGTGATATTCGCCATCCTCGATAATCGCTGCGGATACCCGATCTACAAAATAGACGGGGATGCCAAAACCAATACCGGAATTGGCGCGGGTCTCGGATTGCAGCATAAAGGCGACGCCGATGACCTCGCCCTTGGCATTGAGGATGGGGCCCCCACTATTGCCCGGGTTGATCGCAGCATCCGTCTGGATGACTTCGGGAAGTTGGAAAACTGTGTCGAACAGGTTGATCTGTCGCCCCAACGCCGAGACGATGCCGGTGGTGAGTGTATTGGCATTGCCAAAGGGATTGCCGATCACGATCACACGATCACCCACGCGCAGTTCGCCGATGTTGCCAAAGCTGACAGGGCGCAAATCCAGGCCTCGAGGATCGACTTTGATCACGGCCAGGTCGGTATCTCGATCAGAGCCGATGATCTCAGCCGGTGCAAGAATGCCGTCATAGAATTGTACGACGAGGCTTTGTGCGCCCTGTACGACATGCCGGTTGGTAACGATATGGCCGTCGCTATCGATCACAAAGCCAGAGCCCTCACCGATGTTGAAGAAGAAGGGGCGGATATCGCTGTCCTCATCTTCTACCACCTCTTCGTCGATGACACGAATGGCGACAACGCTGGGGTTGACCCGTTCGTAGACATTGATATATATCTGAGTTTCAAGATCTTGGCCGAGAGTGACGGGCACGGGATCGAAGGAATCGGCTTCGATCTTTTGGATCTCTTCTGTGGGTTCCGCTTGAAAGGTCGTGATGGTATCGGGGCCGAGAAACAGGGGAGGGGCCGCGACAGCCAGAGCGATAATGCAGAGACAGCTCATGGTAACGAGGAAGACTGTTCCAGCAATGAGCCAGGGAAGTCGATTGTTTTGGTTAGGCATCGAAAAACTCTGTTAGAGAGAATAGTTGTGGGGTCGTTCGGCTGAGTTTATCACATGCAGCCGTGGCATGTCGTAAGATGGTAGACGGTCTCGACATTCGGTTTTCTGGATGGAGTGCAACGCACTCAGGTTTAGCCGATTCGACGCATATGAACTCATCAAACGTGTCTTGTAGAGCGCTGAGTGCGTTGCACTCGGTTCATTTCTGAAACTGCCGCTATGATCCATACGCTTGACATCACATCATACTCCCTTGATACTGCGGTAACAAACCTCGGCAAGCCCCGCTGGGGCAGGTAGCAAGTCGCAAGTCGCAGGTGCGAGTGCGGTTGCAGACAATGTTGAACTCGCCACCTTGCCACCCCTTCGCCTTGCCAGCTAAGAGATAGACATCGACATAAAGTCGTCGATGGACTGGAATTAGCGCCCACCGAACCTTATCCTTTGCCGACGACCATGTCCCTGAGACCGCGTTACATCGATCTGCTTGATGAATTTCGCCAACGCCGCATACCGTTCTGGCGGGGACTGGCCTTGCTGGCGCCTGCCGAATGGGATAACCCCCCAAACGCAGAGGCGCTGTGCGCAAGGCATCTGCTCTTGGCGCGTATGCAAGAAGACACCGAGTTGGCCGGTTATTGCCAGGCCGCAGCCGTAGGGTTGAGTGAACCCCCGTTGACTGGCGGCCTCGACAAAATTCCCTCTGCTGCAGAACCACTGCTGGATGCTGCTGTGTCCCTGGCGAGCGAGCTTGACGACCAACTTAGCATGCTAGATAATCATCAGTGGCAGCGGAAATTGAAGCGTGGCCGGGAGCATGTGACCATCGCCGCCATGGTCGATCAAACGAATGCAGCCTATAGCGACGCTCAGTTGGCGATCGATGTCTATCTGGGTAGCTACAAACGATTGGGCAAGGCAGGACTAAGGCAATGGTTGCTGGATGTCTACAATGAAGTCATGGATAGCGTTGCAGGAATGACAGAGCAAGAGTTGATGGGTGAAGCCTGGTATGGCGAGTGGAACACCTACCAGCTTATGGAACATATCTGGGCCTGGAATCAACAACTGTTGGCCGTTGTCAAGCGCTGGCAGGAGGCTGATCTTAGGGTCGAGTTCATCGATCTGCCCGAGTTAGGCCAATTCAATCCTTACTTAAATGCTTATTATCGGGGCAATGATATGATCGCGATCGCCGATGGTATTGTCACAGTTTTCCGCAAAACCTGCGATTGGATCGAGCAGTCTGATCCAGCATTACTGATGAGTGGGAATAACTATCCGCACAGCAGCTGTGGGTCCCTGTCAGGGAGAGGGCCTCTATGCAATCTCATTTCTGATTGTTATCGCCATGCCTGGGATCATGCCCAGGATATCCGGGCCTATCGAGAAACGAGGGGCTAGCCCTCTGGGCGAGAGCCGATCTGCGGCGTTCTTCGAACTGCCTGTTCGGCCGCGGCCGCGAGCAGGCTGCGCCAGGCCAGGGTCTGGATGAATGGGTGATCGGATTGACCCTTTTTCACAGCTTCCCCAGCCGCTAATGCCAAGGCAGCGACCTCGATTTCGCCGGCAAGGTTGAGCCAAACAGCCTGTTGTCGAAGGCGCTGTGCCAGCAAGGGGGCGATATCCGATCCGACCAGGCGTTTTGCCAGCAGGCGATGAAGCTCTCCGTCCGGGGTTAAGGGGATATCCTTTCTTAATGATCTCAACAACATGGCGATATCGGGCACATCCCAAACCCAGGCTGCAAAAGCGTCATGTTTGAACAGATCTACAAATAAGTCTGTGGCGATATCATCATCGATATCAAGGACAGGCTGGGGAAGATCCGGCCATGATGTTGGCTGCTCTGTCAGGCCTTCACCCGACCATAGCCAATGTCCAAACACGACCAACTCAGCCAACCAGGGGATGTCCAAGCTGCGCATGGTCGCCACAGCCTGTTCGACCAAACCAAGACCCAGACTGGGCGCCAGCTCCAGCAATTGCATGTCTTGGCCGCCGTCCGACACATTCAGGGGATGCAAGGTTCCGTGGGGTGCAGGTGCTGGCAGATCGGCAGGTTCGATACCGGGACGAGCCTCCGCATGAATCACGCCCTGGCCATCTTGTAATACGAGGATGAGTAAGGCAGCATGTTGCTCTGCGGGCAGATGTCGAATCCACCAAAACAGGCTTTGACCCTGAGCGTTGCCGTGGGACCACAGTGCCCGGGAATGAACATCGCCGGCAATGGGGACTCCGGCAAACTGCAATTTTCGAAGTTGGCGTTCGCTCAACGCTCTCAGGGATTCATGGCCGATGTGGCGCAGCGTATAGAGTGACTCCACCGATGCCTGATGGCGGATACTTCCCAGCCAGGTGATCACCCGCTCCTCGATATCGGGGGGTGCATAAGCTGCGATCGTTGCCAGCAAGCGCGCCCGGCGCGGATCATCCATGGAGGCGATCACATCCAGCACAGGTTCGACGATCTTTTGAGGTTCATCCAACAGCTGTTCGGCAAATTCGACCAACACCAGAGGCGAGGACTCGGCCAGGGTGAGCGCTTCGACTGCACTCTGGCGGGCGACCGCTTTTGGATCGGGTAGGACTCGCACCAACTCGGGATCAACCGGCACATCAAGATATCGTTCCAGGATCATGACAGCTGTGAGGCGAGCATCGTCGGGGCGATTGGAATCAGAGGCCACTCCGTGCAACGCCGGCACGATAAGGTTGGGATCGAGGTATTGTGAAAGCAGGCCCAAGCCCCCGCGTAGGGTGGCGTTTTCGGTGTCGAGTTGGCGGATGAGGGGATTGAGAATGGCCCCCTCTTCCTGCTCGGCCAGGGAGCGGGCGCGCCGTTCCAGTTCGAAAGCATTGTGCGCATCGCCCAGTGCCCGCAAGTCTTTATCCAGGGCCAGACGCCTGCCAAAACTATGAATAACCTTGCCAGTGCCATCGTTCATAGGATTGGCATGATAGCATAGAAGGCGCGAATGCTGAATGCCGGGCATTGCCTGAAAATCGGGCTTCGTGCTAAACTTAGCAGGGTCATGCCCCCGTAGCTCAGAGGATAGAGCGAAGGTTTCCTAAACCTTGCGTCGCAGGTTCGAGTCCTGCCGGGGGCGTCTGCGTGCTATTTATGGTGATGTAAGGAACAAGTTTAGTCATGGATCTGTACGTCTACGAGACGGGACAGTTGGCTTTGCCCGGACTCAAGCCTGCCGTTCCGGAATCGGATGTGGGCGAGGTGCTCAACTATGTCCACGCTCTGGAATAGGGTCTGGAACGGCTTGATTCGTTGCCGTTCAGTTTGCGATTGATGCGAGAGTTGCACGAGCGATTGGTGGCAGGCGTGCGGGGTGAACATCTCACGCCGGGTGAGTTTCGTCGCAGCCAAAATTGGATTGGCCCACCAGGAAACCAAGACGCTGGTCTACACCAGTTTCGTCCTGGACGGCATCCAGTGGAATCTCACCATGCGTGAGGGCGTGACGACGTGACGGTGTCACCGGTTGAAGAAACCCTCGCCCTCATGCGTGAAGCTTACAAGGTCTCCCAGGAAATGAGGAAGGTTGGCGCCGGCTTTGTCTTTAACCGGGATGCCCGAGAGAGTTTCAATGTTCGGGCATCCGGTTTACCATCGAAGCAGCCTGCCAATGGTAAGGGCGATGGTCAGGCGTCCACCAATGGTAAGAACCAGAAAGGTGATACTACCTGGTGCACCCTTCATCAGTGCAATATGAAGCGTTATGAGAAGGGCAACCAGGTCTGCCACTCGCACAAATTGGAGAACGGTACCTGGTGTAAAGGAAAGATGCAGGCGTAACCTATAGATGGGCCGGTCCATGAGATCCCCCACTGAGGTGTTTACAGATATCAAAAGTTAACATTTCAGTGGGGGTTTCGACCGATTTATGACATGCACCGTAGAATCAGGATCGGCGATCTGCTACACTCTGTTTATATTCACAGTTTGTTGGGTGACTTGCTAAGACTGATTCAATTTGCTGCAAAACGTATCAAACTCTTGCATTTTTGTCATGATTTTGCAGTTGCGAGGAATTGCCATAATAAGCGCCTATAATATCTGAAATCGCTTGCCTACTCTTAGTCTCCCAAATTGTCGCTTTAAGCAAGCTCACTTACAATAACTGAGCGTTGTAGTTGCAGCACAGCGCTCCAGTTCCGCTGGTGTGCGCAGTGACAAGTGATGGCATTATTTTTTGCCATCATCCAAAATAGTGCTTTAACGAACGCACAGGCGACCTAACTAGGCTACGTTTTATATGATCCGGATTCGGTCCTTTCATTGGCATTAATTTCTATGACGTCTGAAAATAGTCTGGATGAGAGATCTGTGTTGAAGGACGAAGTGCTTACAGAGACAATGCGCTCACTCACACCGAATTTGCAGAGTAACGAAAAGGCACGAGCTTTTCTTCAAATCCTGGATGGCGTGCCTTATAAACTGTACAGAAGCATGTGCAATGAGATATGGGAGCAACGTGGTAACCCTC
This sequence comes from Chloroflexota bacterium, assembly GCA_003353825.1. Next base: position 4,878 of record PIVW01000006.1, on the reverse strand, counting down.
AGGAACAAGTGGACTGGGCGACACCTGAACAATGGATTCCTGAGCGATTATGCGGTGAGGAGCAAAAACTTGCGATTAAGCTGTGGCAACAGTCGAAAAATACAATTAATCCACGTCACGTTCGAGGGTTATGGTATTTTGCAAAAAAGCACAATCTTTTCGCAACTGACGGTTCAGGTATTTTGACGATCACTGACCGTGGGCAATGCTTTATTGACCAACCAGCGGGGCAACTGGTGGCAGAGATCGATAGCCATGAAGGCCTACTGACTATTTTGCAGTTGGTGGCCGAAAAGGGTCCAGGCAAACGGGGCAGCATTCTTCCAGGTTATGCCGAATTCTGTCGGACGTATACCACCTGTCGCAGCGATAGTGTCCTCAAAGGGTCACTCTATGATCGGTTGAGCAATCTGATTGTGCGGGAATACATTGATCGGAAAGGGCAGAGCTATGAAGTTACCGACAGCGGCCTGGCTTATCTGGAGGCATATGCGGCTCTCGTTCCTGGCCCTGATCCAGTCACTCAAACACAGACCGGCATCCGCAGACTCGCCAAGGAAATGCGCCAGGAGGCTCGCGAACAGCTGGCCGAATACCTCGTGAATATGGACCCATTCAAATTTGAAGAGCTGGTGAAGCTGTTGCTGGAGGAGATGGGATACGATAATGTTGATACCACTTCTCCGACCCACGATAAGGGGGTGGATGTGGTGGCCAATATCGAACTGGGAATCAGTTCGGTACGTGAGGTCGTTCAGGTAAAACGACACAGGAGTAACATCAATCGTACTGTTTTGGACCAACTTCGGGGCTCCCTGCATAGATTCGACGCGGTACGCGGTACGATTATCACCACTGGACGTTTTTCCAAGGGAGCCCAGGACGCTGCATTCGAGAGCGGTGCAGCTCCGATCACTCTCATCGACGGCGATAAGCTTCTTGATTTATTAGTTGAAAACGAGATTGGCATCAGCAAGAAAGCCGTTGAGTATCTTGAATTCGATCCTGACAAATTAACGCAATTTGAAAGTGATGATGCCGGACCTGAAAACGAGATGTGACATTGAGCAGGACTGACTGATAGTACCTTAACCACGATATGGGACAAGAAATGCCGAACAATGCTCAACAGTGTGATTTGTAATATGGACCCCTACTGTCCAACCAACTGGTGCGCCTATGGTTACACATTCATTGTGTTGCCGTTGCTGTATCCGGGCAGGAAGACATGATTGAAACAAAATACATCATGGCATATGCGACGGGCGGCCTGCTCTATCGACAGTCCCTAATCGTAACAGAACAATTCGATCAACTTCAAGATTGGGGTGCCGTTAAGGCATTGGTCTTGCGTCACAACTTGTTGCAGATGCGAACGGTTAGCTCGACCAAGCGCATGTATCAAGAAGTCAGTCTACGGTTGATGAAGCTAACTAAAACAGAGATGGACATGCTATTGAACAGTTCACGACAAGAACAGAGCTACCTGCTTTGGCTGGCCGTATGCAAACGCTACCGTTTCGTCCGTGAATTCGCTACTGAGGTGCTGCGCGAGAAATATCTGCGCTACGACTTCGACCTAACCTATGACGATTTCGACATCTTTTTCAATAACAAGGCTGAGTGGCACCCTGAGGTAGAAGCAATCGCAGATTCAACGCGCAAGAAGCAAAGACAGTATCTCTTCAAAATGATGCGCGAGGCAGATCTACTTTCACAAGATGACCGCATCATCCCAGTCTTACTGACTCCACAACTGGTCGAAGTCATCAGCCAGGACTCACCAGCACTTTTCACTATTTTCCCCATTACTGAAGCCGATATGGGCGTCTAAAGGTTGACGATGATTGACGACGAAACACGAACGATAAACGAGCGCTATGACCATCTGCTGAAACTCATTTCCAATGAACGGTTCCTGCAAAAGCAGGGCCTGGGCAATGAGGTTCCATTCTTCATCTGCCCTTATCCCCCCGAGCAGGCAGTGGAAATGCATAAGCTGGAACGGCAACTCGCCAACAGCCTTTCACATCGAGGGGTTCCAGTTCTGATGATCAACCTATATGATCTGGCGATTGAGTTATTGCAGAAAAGAGGTGTCTGGGAACAGGTACTGGAGGTTGAGGAAAGGGTGTCCAAGGACCAGTTGAAGGAACTGTTGCAGGGCGTGCTCGATCCGGAAACGCATCTGGTGCCGGCCATCGCCGAAAAGATGCGTGAGCAGGTGTTTGCTGTCATGTTCATCACCGGCGTGGGTGAGGTGTTCCCCTATATCCGCTCACATAATGTACTGAATAACCTGCAGAGCACTGCCACCGATCAGCCCACGGTCATGTTTTTCCCAGGCAAATATACCCATTCTCTGGAGACGGGCGCATCTCTAGATCTGTTCGATCGCCTGCATGACGATAAATACTACCGCGCATTCAACATCTACCACGTTAACGTGTGATGATCAAAGAGGATCCTAGTATGGAACTGACCCACATCTTCAAAAAACCGATTGATCGCCCCATCGAGGGCGTGATTAAAGCCGATGACGCCGCCAGTTTAAGACTCGAGGTGGAGGAATACGTCCTCACCAATGAAGTCGCCAAACAGCTTGAGGAATTCCTGGGAGCCTACAACCGCTACGAGGGCGCCAATGGCGTCTGGATATCTGGTTTCTTCGGTTCTGGTAAATCACATCTTCTGAAGATGTTGGCGCTATTGCTCGAAAACCGGGTGGTTGAGGGGGCGTCGACGCTCGATCTATTCCTTCCCAAGTGCGAGGATAATGAGATTCTACGTGGCGATCTGAAAAAAGCGGTCGCTATCCCTTCCCAGAGCATCCTCTTCAATATCGACCAGAAGGCGGACATCATCAGTAAAAAGGAGTTCGATGCGGTGCTGGCCGTGTTCGTGAAGGTGTTCGACGAGATGTGCGGGTATTATGGCAAACAGGGGCACGTCGCCAGGTTCGAGCGTGACTTGGATAGCCGGGGCCAGTACGATGCCTTTAAACAAGCATACCGCTCGGTTTCAGGACGGACGTGGGAGTTTGGCCGGGAGCAGGCGTTGCTTGAGAGCTACAATATCGCCGCCGCCTATGCTGAGGCTACAGGTAGGCCACAATCGGAAGGAACGGGTATTCTCGACAAGTATCGGGCAGACTATAAGGTGTCGATCGAAGACTTTGCGGAAGAGGTACAGGATTATATTGAGACGCAAGGGCCAGAATTCCGTCTCAATTTCTTTGTGGATGAAGTGGGGCAGTACATCGCCGACAACGTCAAGCTGATGACCAACCTCCAGACCCTTGCAGAAAGCCTGGCAACTAAGAGCCGGGGGCAAGCCTGGATAGCGGTAACTGCTCAAGAGGATATGAATACCGTTATTGGCGACATGAGCGCTCAGCAGGGCAATGACTTCTCTAAGATCCAGGCGCGCTTTGCCAACCGCATGAAGCTCACCAGCGCCGACGTCACAGAGGTCATCCGCAAGCGTCTGCTGCAGAAAAATGAAGATGGCATCGATTTGCTCTCCGATGTCTATGCCGAACAACGTAACAATTTCAAGACGTTGTTTGACTTTGCCGATGGTGCGCAGACCTATCGCAATTTTCGTGACCGGGATCAGTTTATCCATACCTATCCCTTCATCCCATACCAGTTTGTGCTTTTCCAGTCGGCCATCCAGAGCCTGTCGGAGCACAATGCCTTTGAAGGGCGACATCGTTCGGTAGGCGAGCGGTCGATGATCGAGGTTTTCCAGCATGTGGCCAAACAGATCGGTCACAATGAGTTGGGAGAGCTGGCGACCTTTGATCTCATGTTTGAGGGCATCCGCATGACCCTCAAAGCCCAGGTTCAGCGCTCGATATTAACCGCAGAGGCACATCTTGATGACGCTTACGCTGTTCAAGTGTTAAAGGCGCTTTTCCTGGTCAAGTATGTGAAGGAGTTCAAGGCTACGCCACGCAATATTACAGTTTTGATGCTGGATAGCTTTGACACTGACCTACCAGCGTTGCGAAAACGGGTGGAAGCAGCGCTCAGTCTCCTGGAGCAGCAGACCTATATCCAGCGTAATGGTGAGGAGTACGAATACCTGACCGATGAGGAGAAGGATGTTGAGCAGGAGATCAAAAACACAGAGGTGGACACGACGGTGGTGGCCGAAGAGCTTGGCAAACTGGTCTTCGATGACGTGATCCGGGATCACAAGATCCGCTATAGCGAGTTTGGCCAAGACTATCGCTTTGCCCGCAAGCTCGACGACCGTTTGCGGGGAAAAGACTATGAATTGGCGATTCACGTTGTCAGCCCCTTTAACGAACATGCTGATGATGAGGTCATTCTGCGGGCCCAATCGATGGGGCGGGATGAACTGTTGGTGATTATGCCGCCTGACGATCGTTTGGTACGCGACCTCTTGATGTACACACGCACAGATAAATACATTCGCCAAAACAGGTCTGTGACGCAGAAAGAAGAGGTCAAGCTCATTCTGGACAGTAAGGGTTTTCAGAACCGCGAGAGGGGCAGGGCGCTTAGCAAATGGGTCGAGGAACTGCTGGCAAGCTCAAAGTTGATTGTGAACGGACAAGATGTGGAACTAGGTGGCAGCGATGCCAAAGCTCGCATTGTGCAAGGCTTCCACGTACTCCTGGTGCGCACCTATCCCAACCTGAGCATGTTGCGCGGCATTCAGTATACCGAAAACGACATTGGCAATTGTTTAGACTATACATCGACATTGCTTGGAGATGAAACCGCTAGCTTTAGCCTATATTTCGCACCTTTGAAATCAGAAACTTACAGCTGTCATTTGGGGCATTATTCGCTTCACAACAGGGTGACTAATGCTTCAGATAGGCTGAGAACAAGTATTCGTCAG
>PIVW01000276.1 GCA_003353825.1 Chloroflexota bacterium | reverse complement strand
ACTCTGTTATTACTTATCAATGTCAAGGCCTGCCCATCTGTAAGATTACTGAAGGAAGCGCCGGGTGGGGTGTTGTCGACAATGAACGAGACGCCGGACCCAGGCGATTCCATATTGCCGACATAATCGGTGGCTTTGCTCTGCATCGTGTAAACGCCATCAGCAGGCAGTGGCGTCCAGGTCCAGGCCCAGGGCGCTGTGTCGGTCGCCGTTTGCCAATCGCTGTCATAGTTGTTGTCGCCGGTGACACGCAGTTCGATGGTATCCGGCCAGGAAGTTGGGTCCGAAGCCGTACCACCGGCGACGTATGAGGAACCATTGATGGCATCGCCATCGCCTGGTGTGGTCACGAGTGAACTGGGGACATCCTCGTCGACCAGCACCTGAACTGTTTGAGTCAGTGATTTCTGAGCGTTGGCATTGACGTCTGTGTAGATCAAGGTGGCCAGCAATGTCGTCACCTGAGATTCAGTTAGACCGGCATCTGCCCCTGTCAGCAGGGTAGAGGTCATGTTTTCTGCGGCGAAGAGGGGATTAGCAGAAAAGTCCCAGGAAACATCCTGCGTCGTTATGACGGGCGTGGGCGGCGTGTAGCCAGTGGAGCCAGTCTGTGTCACCACGGTCATGTTTGGAAGAATGGTTGAAGCGTAGGTGAGGGTGAATGGTTCGTCAATCCGCTCGGAAGTTGTATTGTTGAGAAGCACGGTGAGTGTTAGAGGGTCACCGGCTCGTAATACCGTAACCACAGAACTGTTATGTCTGACTGAGGGATCGGGTAACACACGCAAACCTGGCGCCGTATTCGGTGCGTAAGGGCTGAGATGGTCTTGTTTCTCTTGCGAATCAAGCAAGCCATCTCCATCGTAATCGGCATGCAAGGGACTGGAGCAGACCCAGTGGCCATCGGCATCGGTTACAGCCCAACCACCGATCAGTTGGCCGCTGCTTACGCGGCAATACTCTTCGCCATCCGACAGACCATCGCCATCTGTGTCGCTGGCGTCAGGCGCCGTGCCCAGCACGATCTCGGTCCTGTCATCCAGCCCGTCGCCATCGCTGTCGCTCGAGGTGGCACTAACGCCCTCGCTACTGTTGTCATTTTCCCAACCATCGCTGAGCCCGTCACCGTCGGTATCCCACAGGGTAGCGTCGGTATCCAGGGTCGTTTCCTCCTTATCGCTTAACTCATCACTATCTTTATCGACATTGAAGTCTGCGTAAACGGTATTGCTGACCGGATCTTTTGCATCCCAATTGAACAAGAGATCTAAGGTTTCGGGCAGGATATCGATATAGAAATTGCTTGCCACTGTGTTCTGTAAATCGCTATCGTCTCCACTGTAGCTGTAGTTCATGTTGGTGCCACAGCCGTGGAAGGGTTTGCAGATGTAATAAGTGAGATAGGCCTCTAAAGTGCTGACGATGGGGATGGCGGCGTTGCGCCCGGCGCTGGCCGATTTGAATTGAATGAGTGAGTCCGCATAACAGTCCTTTGCATCGTCGTCGCCCACGGTTGTATCACAATGGGTGGCGGCATTGGCGGTGCGAGTACTGGTACTCAGTGCCGAAGAATAGACCGGGCTGGAACTGACATCGTAGGATTCGAGGTAGAACGGTTGTTCATCCGAGGCCTGCCAGCGCGTCAATGCCCAGCTATCGGCGACGTCGCTGCTGCTGCCTGAATGGATGATCGCTACCGTGGTGGAAATGGTAGTGCTGATCTGGAACCAGGCGCCGTTAAGAGGGCCATTGGTGACAGTCGAGGTCGGATCGATGTTGAGAGATAGCCCTCCCGTACTGACACCGCCCTGCGGTACCGACACATACATTTTGAAGTCTTCGATGTCATCCGCCCACCATTCTACGAGATGAGACTGTGTATTAAGGGGATTCCAGTCGTCACTGTAGGCGCCAACAATGATGTATAATATGATAAGGACGACTGCCTCGATGATGATGCCGATACCGGTTGTGGCCAGAATGCTTGACCACCAGGCAACCCATGAATCTATGACGATCAATATCAGTGTCAATATGAGTTGAAATACTATGAGATAGGTCGATACCCAGGCTTGCACATAACCCATATCCTTTTGAACGTTATTTAGATCTTTGGTCGATCCGTTGTATCCCAGCCAGGTTGTGGCAATGAGAATACCAGTGATAATCGTGGCGACGGCGCCCGCGTAAATGCCAGATGTGATTCTGGCTGTCAGATCTGCCCGCGTAGTGATACTAGTGACCTCCTCGTCTGGGAAGTCAACATACTTCCATTGGTCAACGACCCGATACTCCTGTTGATAGTAGACCAATACTTTAGCCTTTCCATCGGAAATTACAACAGCACCTACATTGTTGACACTTTGCTTAGCTATTCTAGCTATTTCTTGGTGGACGGCCGTGTCTTGTACCGAACGCTGTAACATAGACTTGGTAACACTTCTTAATATCAGTGACGTATATTGACCTGCAATATCGCCACCTATATACCAGTCGGCATTACCACTCAGGTCTTTTGCCCAGTCGCGCAAGGCGTCGCCCGGACCTACTGTGTTTACGTCGAGATATAGAGAATCAATATCATAGACTTTCCGTACATAACTGGGCATGCTTGTTTCACTATTATCAATAAAGGTAGAAAAAGCATCTTCGGGAGCGGTTTCATCAGCGGAGTAATTGACCGAGCCATTCACCAATATCTTGTTGCCGATGCCAACATAGTACACGAGAAAGAGGCGCTGCACCATGCCCAACCAGGATGCATCTGCCACATCAGGATAGCGGCGATCCAGTTCGTAGATCGCTTCCGTCTCTGTCAGCGTTGCCCATGTTGCATCGCCATTGCCCTCTGCACTGCAACCATAACTCGTCATTTGCACCAGTCGCCACGTGTATGTTGAAGCTTCACCCAAGGGCAGGCTGAACTGCAACGGCGCCGACGAGGTTTCTGAAGGGTCCGCATTAGTGATGGTTACACGTGGATCACTGGAATTCATGCTTCCGGTTGTTTCTTGATAGGCGGAAGCGATGGTGGGTGTGTATTGAGCTGTGGTGTTTATCGTACAGCCAACATAATTGCTATCAAGGAATTGGACGGTGTTGGTCTGTGTGGTGGAGGCCAGGGCGAGGTCACGATGGCTATAGGTGTTCACATCCACATACATAATCGAAGGATCGATGCCCCAGGTGTTGCTAAAGGGGGACTCGGCGGTCTCGTCACTGAAATTGGTCTCTATCTGATCAAGGTCTGAATTCACATAGTACAGGAACGAGCCCCCTAACCCCGCCGCCATCAAGGTAAACATAACTTTGTCTTCATCATCCACATTCGGATCGGTACTAACTTCGGGCGAACTGGTACCGAAGAGCCCGATTTGTGCGTTTTTATTGCCAGAGACATTGAGCCCACTCACCCGTATCAAGCCATCATAGTAAGTGGCGACGACCGAATCCTCGGTCGTCATAGAGAGGCAGCTATCAGTGTCACTGGCAGCGCAACTATCTAACACAGCCTTGGCCAGCCACAAGATCTTGCCACCTGTGAGGTTGATGCCATTATCTGCCTCAGATGAAATGAAGGCGAGACGAGCGCTGAAGGCGTAGATATTGCCCGCGGCGGCAACAGGTTGCAAGGGTACCCATAAATCGTATCCCAGACTGAGATCGGTCGAACTGACAGGACTAGACACCATCGCGTATTCGGATGCGAGTGAGGGGGAGATCGTACTGGCGATGGTCAAGACCGGTATCAGGGTAATGTCATCGCTGGAAGCATTTCGATCCTGAATCTGACCTTTGTCATCGCTGGGCCAGTCAAGCGTTGTGAGACCATAGCGCAGATGTGTGGTGATCTCAGGCTGTACGTGGATGTCGACGTAAACTGTGGTATCGGTGGCGTGACTTGTGACGGCCAGATCAAAGCTGGGGCGATAGCCGGTGACCTCATAGGGTGAGATATCCTGATCGTCGGGCACGCCATCATCGTCGTTATCGGCATCCCAGAGGTTGGGTACACCATCGTTGTCGTAGTCGGTAAAGGTGTCGGTGCCTGTGTAGGTGTCACTGGTGAGAATGGGCTCCCACTCCAGGCCATCGTCCACGCCGTCGTCGTTGCTGTCTGAATTCATGGGATCTGAGCGCCAGGATTCGTTGGCCAATGTGAACCCCTGTAGCTCGACCGTGTCGGTGATAAAATCCCCATCCGTATCTACATCGTTATAATCTGTCCCCAAACACCATTCGACTTCATTGGTCAGGCCATCTCCATCGTCATCGCCTGATGGATTGCTACCAGCATCGACATAGAGTGTGCGGCAATCCTGCAAAGTCGTGGTTGCGGCAAGGCGATTCGATTCGCTGTGCAGTGAAGTATTGTCATCTTCTGCCGGTCGTGCTGCGGGGAGCAACCCCATGCTTTGCAGGGCTTCGTCGACAGGCGCGGCTTCGGCCGAGCGTTGCTCGAACAGGGCGAATTGCCCGACCTGCAGCAATGGTTGCCCGACCATGAGCACCACCATAGTCGACGCCACAGCCATGTAAAGGGCGCGACGACGCTTGATCAGAAGCAGCGCCAGGACCAACAAAGGCAACGCAATCAAGCCGGGTATCAGACCTGACGACACAGGTTTCAACGATTGCGTAAGCGTCATCATGACAGACGGAGATTGGTTGTCGGTCAAGGCGGGGTCTGTATTGCTATCCGGCATGACCAGCGCACCGTTCTCGCCGACTGGTTGCGGTATCTCGATGCCGGGGATCGGTTTACCAAACCGTGAATAGTCGATGACCATGTCTACCCTGGCATCGAAGTTCTCGCTCACAGCAGGCATGTTGATATCCAGAATCTGGCGGCGGGGTAAACCACTCTCGTCCAGCCACAACTCACCCTGCCCGACCATGTTCTGCAGGGCGGGGCTAGGTTTGAGCTGCACGCCTTGGGGAAGGCGCCCGGCCATATTCTGTTCCATCTGCTGAAGTTGGAATTGGGCATAGCGTTTGCCATCCAACTCGAAGGCGAAGCGCCGGTACATGCCTTCGGCCGTATTGGCAGCCTCGAGTTCAACCACATTTTTAATGGCATCCAGATAGCTGAGATAATCCCCACCAGGTGCGACACTGCCTGGCTGCTCTTCGATCTGCTGCCAGCGCCCCTGGTAACCCACGTAGGCGCTGCCATCAGCCAGCACGAATTCTACAGGATCGGCGGCTGCGTCTGCATGCACTTGCAAGCGGGCGCGTAGATCGGCGGATCCGTCGATCTGCTCTCCCTGCGTGATATCTCCAAGTACGCGTACGGAGGAGGTCTGATCGCCCTGACCGATGTTGGCGGCGGTAGGCAGGGGGATCAAATTCTGGCGAGAGTCAGCGACCACATGGTAGCTGTCCAGGGCGCGAGCGCGTTCGAGGGCAGCGATGATGGTTGCTTCCGTTGTGGGTTCGCCGGTGCTGTTGAGTGCCAGAACAAGGCCGCCTGAGATGGCTAAAGTGACCAGCAACGAAAGTGTAAATAGTATGAGTCGGCGTGATTGAAGCATGTGTGTGGATCCTCACAGAAGAAATTGGAAGAAACGCGGTTTTGTACGGAAGGGAAAATAGCCGGATTGATCCGGCGCTGTTTAGTAGCCGTGGGTGACGACCGCTGTAGGCGGTCGTACATCTCCCGGCGGATCTGTCAGGTTGTTATTACCGGATTAATAAGTTAACTTTCATTTTATTGCAGGATCAGTGGCAGCAAGATGCGGTTGGGCGCCTGGCTGACGCGCACGGGTGTCCCAAGGACTTCGACATTGCCCGCCAGGTCGGTGGCGCGACTACGAATGGCCAGATTTTCATCCCGAACTGCTAGCTCGATTGCCCAGACTTCGCTGCCCTCGGGCAGTTCATCAGCAGAGGGTACACCACCGATGCCCAGGCTGTCTAGCAGAGTGCGAGCATCCTCTCCAAGGAGTGCCGGTTGCCAGGGACGCCCAGCAGTAGGCGAAACATCCACTTGAGTGAGCCCCCAACCATCCCACGCCTGACCCCAAACGAGGATGGTATCGCCGGAGAACACGTTACCGGGCTCGGGTGAGAGGATATCCGAAGTCGGATCGATGCTATCGACAGTTACAAGGGTGGGTTCCGAGGCAGGGCCGATATTACCGGCAATATCTTCTGCACGGACACGCAGTGTGTGCTGTACACCTTGTTCGGCGGGCAAGCGCCAGTTCAGATACCAAGAAGTTAATTCATTGTCAGCTTGGATTTGTCTTAGATTCGCTAATATCCAGAGATCATCATCGACTTGCACTTGTACGTTCTGGATATCACCCGTGGCAGGGAAGGGATCAAAGGCTGAACCGACCAGTTGCGTCCTCGTTCCAATCAATACCTGCTCGCTAAAGTCTAGCGTCGCCCCAGGACCTGTGTTGTCAATCGTGATTGGCATCGTTGCCAGCTCACTGACATGGCCATAAAGATCGATAGCCCGAGCAACCAGCGTGATTACGCCTTCGTCGGGAACATCGATCTCAGCCCGCCAGGTCTTATGACCTTGTGCCGGCAACCAGGCGCCGCCATTCACCTGTACATGCACACGGGCGATTCCTACACCATTTGGATCGCTGGCTGATCCTCCTACCTGTTGTCGCCCCGAACGTAGCGTGCCATTTTCATCTGGTAAATTGATGCGTACGATGGGGACTTGGCTGTCGACGGCATGGCTCAAGCTGTGGTAAGAGAGGTCGGGTTCGCTGGGTGAGTGATGGGACTGTATCTCAGCCGTGACTGTGATCGTGTCAGTATCTATCAGGTCGGAAGCGATACGTGCGGTCAGGACGATGGGCGTGCGTGCACCGGGCTCGAGGGTGCCCAAGTCGATGAACCAGCGGTCGGATTGGGGTAAAGTCTGGGCAGAGAGCAAGCCCTCTACGCTTTCGAACAGCAAGCCATCGCTGCCTGAGATAATCAGAACTGCCTGATCCAGGGGCTCGACATCTTCGTTGTTGACTCGGAAGTGATAGCGAACCCGGCTGTTTGGACCAAGCGGTCGGCCAAGGATGTCGGGACTACTGATGCGAACCTGCACGTGGTGGGCATCAGGCTGTCCTGCGTTGGGAGTGACATCTTGCGAGAGCTTGTCCCAGTGGTAGGCCGTTGCCCAGGGTCCTGCTACAGGATTGAGGGCTGCGGGCAAGACACTGAAGACAGAGCCACTTTCATCCATGACCGAAGCCACGATTTGCACAGCGCCGTCCGCATTAACAGCGTTGCGGGAGATACGTATTTCGGTATCGCCATTGCCGCCATGCACGCCGAGGAAGTGGGGATCTGAAACAGTCTCCCATTGCTGGTCCGAGACATGGCGGAGAAGGGTGTGGCCATTAAAACCGTTGACGATCACAAAGTCTGCATCGAAGGGCAGGGTCAAGTCATCATTGAGATAGGCGGTGGGCGAGCCGCCGGGCTGGGTGTCGAGGTGGATGTAACCATGGCCGTGCGGCCCCCAGAAAGGTCCCTGCCAACCGTAGTAGAGATAATCGCCATCCCAGGAGGAGAAGAGGTCGTAGACACCTGTGGGTCGGGGATCGCTGCCAAGCAGTTCGGTTTCGGGATCCCATTCACCATTGGCGACATCGATGAAGCCATCGACACGGATGGAACTGCGCCAGGAATCGGCGTTGAGGTGGGTGTTGTTGGCTTGAAGGAGGGCGCCCCCTGTGCCGGCGTACCAGGGTCCGAAGTGGTCGCTGGTCTGGTTGCCGGTGCTGTCGACGGTGGAGAGATGGACGTACCAGGTGCCGGCGCCGCTGATGGAAGCGCTGTAGCTGTTGCCGGATACGGTCTTGTTGCCGCTGGGCAGGGTGTTGGTGAACTGATCGACGGCCACCCAGATATCGACGTTGCCACTGCCGTCGCTGGGTCGTACCCATGTAAGGTCGACGGTGGTGGGAGCGGTGAGGTGGCTGCCCAAGTCCTCTGAG
>PIVW01000275.1 GCA_003353825.1 Chloroflexota bacterium | reverse complement strand
ATTTCGCGTGATGCGGATTTTCCTCGCACGATATCTAGACGTTTAACACAACCAGCCACTAGGTGTGGGGGCATCATCGACTGAAATTCGTGATCGTCACGCGAAGTCCCAAAGAGCCTTCAGTCTTTAATCTTAGAGATCTGGAGGGCTGCGTGGTTGAAAGGCAAATCGTAATCATGTTAACCAAGGTTTTGCACGTGCTGCTGCAGTTGGCGCTGGTTGATCTTGATAAAACGATCACTGATGATCTCGGCCATCTCTTCATCGCTCAAACGGATACTCAAGATCTTCAGTGCGTTTTCAGGCGACTCACCGTACGCGAGTTTCTGTTTTCCGTTCTTAAGATCGAACAAATACATGTAGTGAGGATTGCTAAAGCTGCTCATTGCGGAATGACCGATTGAAGGGTCGCCTGAAATGACTGCCCCAATGGCTTGAACTCACGAATATCTTGGTCTTCCAACTTTGAACGGATCTGCGCGAATTGCCGAACAGTTTCTTGCGAATAAAGTCGTTCCCCGCAATGCAAACAGACTTCGGCACGAACTTGCAGAACTGCTGTATGAATGCCACCACGTAGCAATTTCTCGACATCTTTTTCAATCAGGTCGCCGCCACATATTGGACATTGTGGAAAAGGCATCATGTTATTGTCTCCTCGTTCGCCAATTGAGCCAACGGTCAGGATCAGGTTTGTACACGGTAATTAATACTGCCCATCGGTTCTGAGCATTGTATGCCCAAACGCTGTGCACAGGCTCATTGGAGAAAGTGGTGCCATAAATGAGGCAACTCGGATAGGGTCGATCTGTGGGATAGTCTTCGATGATCTCGCCCTGAAATACACTGAAGAATATCTCATCGAAACCTAGTTGATCTGCGTGCGCTTCCTCATCCGCGTGATCTGTGATGCGAATGCGGTTACCGCGTATGGCCTCGACGATAAAATCGATTTTCATGTCCATTCTCTTGTAGTCTGCTACGCTTTGACAAGTGTGCCTTCATAAAGCTCTGATCCTCGTACGCCGTTAAGACCTCTGTTGATCTCGTCGTCGAATTTGCCGGCCAGCATATCGCGGTAGAACTGGTAATCCACACCCTTGACCTTTTCATCATCAGGGTAGCGGTGGTAGTTCTCCTTACCCATCAGGCTTTTACCTTCGGCAATGAGTTGATAGCCCAGGGCCGAGCCGGGATAGGGGGCGTAGAAGGAGATAGAGGGCATGACGCGTTTCATGCGTTTGAGCATGCGCATAGTCTTAAAAGCATCTTCCCGTTCTTCGCCGGGGATCCCCACCATGATGTTGGACCAGAACACCGGTGGTTGTTCACCCTGTGCCTCCAGATCATCGCCGATGCGATTGACCAGATCGATGGTGAAACAGTTATCTTCTTCGGTGCATTCTTTGTTGAGTAAGCTCAAGATGCGATCACTGCCTGACTCAAAACCAATGGAAATGGTGCGCCAGTTGGTTTCTTTCACCAAGGCTTCAAAGAGATCGGGCCACTGTCTGACGGTATCGGAGCGACCGGCCGCCCAATAGGACCAACGTTTCGTTTCGCGTGGATAGCGTTCGATCCACTCCTTCAACCACTTGGGGTTTTGGAAGAACATGGAGTCATGGATGACGACAGAGCCGAGGCCGAACTTACGATCCAGATAATTGAGTTCGTCGATGACCTGATCGACCGATTTTCGCCCCATGTTGGGAATGTAAGAGTTCTCGTTGCAGAAAACACATTGCCAGGGGCAGACGCGGCTGGTGAGAATCGTCGCCACCGGCCCCGGCCCCCAGCCACATTCGGGTTCCATGGGCCAGCGCCATTTCCACTTGCGTTTCATGCGCCAGCCCACGGGTTTTGGCCACAATTCACGTTCAATGGTGGGCCATTCTTTCATCGAGCGGGCGCCTTCGGCACGGAATACGCGCCCAAAGCTTTCGGGATTTCTGACGAGATCGACGATGATTTTTTCGCCGGGGCCGATACATATCTTATCGAAGGCCCCAACTGCTTCCATCTCATCGGGGGCGACGGTGGCATGCATGCCGCCTGCCAGCACCATGCTATTGGGATTGAGCTCTTTGAAAAGAAGTGCGGACTTGCGAGCAACAGGGAACGTGTAACTGCGCACGTTCATGATCAACATATCATAGCGCTGAAGCTGAGGCGTCAGCTCTTCCCACGAGGTTACGGCGCGGGTCGAGGCTATGTCGGTGATAATGCCGTTCTGGTGCAGGATCGTTCGCAAGAGTCCTAAACCATGATCCTGCCACTGTTCGTGCGGGCCGCCCGGATTGACTAGATCGCCTAAATCACCTAGATCCAACCACAAGATATTTGACCGTCTTTTATTTCCCCGGGCAAAGAAAACTGCCACAGGCATTGCCTCCGGTTGTATTGTAAAGTAAAAGTCCTGGTTCAGCGTTCGTCAGGCGGCATCAGGCTAATGGGTTCTGCCTGAGCACCGTTTTTGCCGTTGCCGTTGGTGTGCACGGACTGGCCACTAAATTGATCTTGAACGGGGCGGTTGCCATAAGAATTAAAAAGCTGCGGCTTCCACCAAGCCCATTCGCTGCAGGTGTTACAAGGGATGACATCGTCAATTTGGCCTTGCAGGTGCAAGCGTCGCAGTTCTTGCATGCGGGGGCCGTTCCAGTTTTGCATCACCCTTACGACCCCATCTTCATCAATCACGTTGTCGAGATCGAAATCGAGATTGAAATCCCGGTCGCACATGGCTATAGAGCCATCCCAATAAATATGGACATGGTACCAGAGGTTGGGACAGGCAAAACGCTGGGGTAGATTCTTTTCCTCGTGCAGACGCAGGGCGCTGATCTCCTCGATCTGGTCACCCCAAGAGTCAAATGGTTTGATATGTACAAGGTCAATGCCAGGCACATCTTTCCAGTACTCGACAAATTCTTCGGTCTCATCCCTCGTGCTTTCCATCTCGATGATCTGGACGTTGACGAAGGTCTGATAGCTACCCGCCACCTTCATTTCTACAAAGCGGCGGATATTGTCATTGGTTTGTTCGTAATCGGCATTGACGCGCACCGCTTCATAGGTTTCGGGGCGGATGCCATCCTGGCACAGGTAGATGACGTTGAGTCCAGCCTCGAGTAGTTTGCTGGATCGTTCTTCTGTAAGGAGTGTGGCGTTGGTGCTGATCTCGGCCCTCAGTCCATTTTCCCGGCAGTAGGCTATCATGTCGTAGATGCGTTTGTGCATGAGCGGTTCGCCCCAGATATGCAGGGTGGTCGCTCGCACATGCGGCGCCATTTCATCGACGATCTGCTTGAATACCTCCCATTTCATGTAACCGTTGGTACGTGTGATTTCCTTGCGTCCGGTCGGGCACATGATACAGCCCAGGTTACAGATATTGGTCGATTCGATATACATGCGATCCGGCGGCGGCACATGCCTGGTTTGACCACTTTCATAGGCCAGCCATTTGACGGGACCCATGGCCTGATGCTTATACTGTCGTGATTTATTACGTACCTTCTCTTGGAAGGTAAGGGGTTGCATAGACATGTTTGGATATGGGAAATGATGAATGGTGTCGGTGGACTGTGAACGCACTTGCTTCATTCACAATTAACGAGCGACAATTCACCATTCGCAATTTGTCAGCTCCATTGCGCTGCGCCGAAGAATGTTGCCTTATTCCGTCGAAAACTGCCAAAAAGTCCGGCCCTCGCTAACGTGCTGCCCACTTTTCGGATCGGCGTAACTTGAGATATGTTCCAGAGTAGATCGCCTGTGGTGTCGCCAAAGCTCTTGCGGTACATACGGCGTTTTTTGGCTTGTAGAAAACGTTGGCGTGCATGAGTTGCCAGGCTACTTAGCACCTCATCATCTACATCAGAAACGTTCATAAAAGGGGCGATTTCTGATGTGTAGCTGTTGTAGTAATAACTTTTGGTGAAATCCGCGTTATATACTGTGCCGGGGTGCCTGCGTTTCAGCTCACTCCATAGTTGTGTGCCGGGCATAGGCGTGGCAATTGAGAACATGGCTTCGCTCAGATCCAGGCTGGCTGCAAACTCGATGGTCTCTTCCATTGTTTCTACGTTGTCGCCGGGTAATCCTAAAATAAAATAGCCTTTGCTGTGGATACCGGATTCTTCTGTCCATCGAACTGCTTCTCGCACCTGTTCCAAACGGATGTGCTTGGCGGTACGCTTGAGCACATCATCATTGCCACTCTCGATACCGTAGTGGATCTGGCGACAGCCCGCTTTATACATTTTGTACAGAAGATCCGGGTTGACACGATCAACGCGAGCCAGGCAGCGCCAGCGAATATCCATATCACGTTCGATAAAGTGGTCGAGGATTTGTTCCAGCCGGCGGATATCAATCGTAAAGAGGTCGTCGATAAAGTAGAAATTGCGAACGCCATAGTTATCGATGACGTGCTGCAGTTCATCGGCGATGTTCTCGGGGCCGCGTTGGCGATAGGTGCGACCGACAATGCCCTTAAAGCAGAACGAACAATTATAAGGGCATCCTCGACTGCTAAGTACCGTAAGCATCGGTTCGCCATTAGGTGCGTAGAGAGGATACTGGTCGAGTTCAAAAAGATGCCGGGCGGGGTAAGGGAGTGCATCCAGATCTTTGATCAAGGCACGTTCGCCGCCATTGACGATCTCTCCATCTTCTTTATACCAAAGTCCCATCATCTCACCCCAGTTGCCGGCGCCGGTGGCTTGCGCCCGAATAAAATCTTGAAAAACCTCTTCCCCTTCGCCATAAATAAGATAATCAATGTGCGGGTTTTCCAGCGTCTGCTCGGGCAAGGATGTGGCGTGAGGGCCACCGATGATGGTTGGCACTCCCAGCGATTCCTTCAACATCCGGGCGGTCTCTTCGATACTGGCGTAGCTGGTTGTCATCGTCGTTAATGCTACCAGGTCGGGATGGTACGCCACCACATCTTCGATCTCCTCCTGCAGAGAACGGTCGGGATGCAAGCCAAAATCAAAGATCCGGCACTCATGCCCATCTTGTTCAGCTACTGCGGCCAAGTAGGCCAATCCCAATGAGGGATAGGCATTGACCATTTCATTCCATTTGGGACCGATGAAAGCGATTCTCATCAAGTGTTCCTCCTGAAGTAAACCCAGGTGCTAAACACCTGGCCTCCAACATCATTTCTAGCTCGACCCTGCGTTACCACACTGGCAGTCAGGGGTACGGCATTTGATCCTAACACATGCACATGAAAAACGGCTGAACGATTCGCTGCCAGGATATGACAATTTCGTCATTAGAGCCCTGTGGGGCGTTGTTGAGACCGGTGTTCTTGTCAGATACTTCTATTGTCTTGGTGGCTTAAAAAGTAGCTTCGGCCTCGATTTCCTTTCGTAGCGCAGTTTTCTCTTTTTTAGGAACAAAAGTGCGGGCAGCGATACGGACATTGCGTGGCAAGTTATGCCAGAAATCTTTGGTTTTCAGACGCCGCATGATCGGTTTAGGGCGAAGATAGAACTGGCGATAGGCTTTTCGGTACATTTCCTCGACCAGTTCGGCAGTCATATCGCCCATCTCATAGCGCGCCTGTTGCTCGAAAAACACGTAATCTTCCCAATCCTGGATGAGCATACGTCCCTGGCGTTTGACCTGTTCGTAGACCATGGTGCCGGGATAAGGTGTCATCATGCTGAAGTTCGCGATCAGCGGGTCAAGCTCGATAGCAAAATCAATAGTATCCTGCATGGTTTCGCGAGTTTCGCCGGGCAGGCCGATGATCATAAAAGCAATAGTTTCGATGCCGACCTTTTTGGTGATCTTGAACGCCTGGCGGATGGTGTCGAGATCGATATTTTTGTCGATAGATTTCAGGATCTGGGGATTGCCCGTTTCCACACCAAACGCCGTTCGCTTGAGCCCGGCCTTTTTGAGCTTGCTCATTAGCTCATAATCGGCGAGATTGGCGCGGATGCCGTTGACGAAAATCCAGGGGACATGGTTCAGATTGTTCTCGATCAGTAAGTCAGACAGTTCGTGCAGACGCTTTTTGCGGATGTTGGCGCTATCGTCCAGGACACCGATTTCCTGCGCGCCCAGGTCTTTGACCAAGTGCCGCCACTCGGCCAACACGTTTTCAGCGGTGCGGCTGCGCCACTTGATAGGCATAATCGACTGGGAACAGAATGTGCAGCGGTAGGGGCAACCCCGGCTGGTGAGGATACTGAAGCTCTTGGATCCATCGACTGCGTCCGTAGCAGGCTGCAAATTGGTGTAGCCTTCCATTTTGAAGAGGTGATAGGCCGGCCAGGGCAGGCCATCCAGGTCGGCAGTCACGGGCCGGTCCGGATTACGGTGGAGTTCGCCATCGCTGCTCTTGTAACTAATCCCTAAGACATCATTCCAGATGCCCTTCGCTGGGTCCATCAATGCTGGAGTCGAGAACTCTGCCTGATCGCGCATGAACGTTTCGATACGCTCGCATATCTCGATCCACGTTTCCTCTCCTTCGCCCCGTACGACAATATCAATACCGCTGTTTTTGGCCGACTCGAAATCGAGGTCTTCGGCAGCGACGCTAGGATGTGGGCCGCCGATAATAATCGGCACATCATGCACAGATTTGATCTGTTCAGCATGCCGCCATGCCTGTTTCACCTGAGGGGTATTGGCAGTGATACCGACCACATGCGGGCGGAATTCCTGCATGAACTCGTGCAGAGGTTGATCTTCGACATCGGCATCAAAAATCCGTACTTCATCTCCTCTGCGTTCGGAAATGGCGCCCAGGTAGGCAAGGCCAAGATGCGGGGAAGTGCGTGTATCAATGGGAAGGCGGAATCGGGGGTTGATGAGTACAACGCGCATAGACGTAAATCCTCTCGTAAGCAGAATGAAGATAACACAAAAGCCGAAATACTGAATGCCGCACGTTGCGCACTGCATACATTACGTATTTCATTGCCGACGCCGAGTGGATGATATGCTCTATCTTCTTCTCTCGTCACTGGCAAGGGCGGATTATAAGCTTGTGCCCGGACGATGTCAAGTTTTTTATGAAGTCTTTCATAAAAATTATTGAGTCCCCGACAAAAGGGTCCTCTTCTATGATTGCTGACGATGGTATAGTTCTCATCTGCGTGAACCCGGTGGGAGTGATATACTGTGGGCCGCGCACAGCCTGACTTCCTTCTATATGATCCTACGACTTCAGAATGACAAAACAAACTAAACGCCACAGATTATGGGTTCCACCCCGGCCGCATGGAAGCGCCGGCACCGAAGGACGCAAAGTATCCTGGCTCGAACTGTTCTATGATCTTGTCTATGTTGCCACGATGATCCAAGTCGGCAATGTGCTCAGCGAGGATGTATCTGTGGCCGGTTTTCTCGGCTTTTTCCTCGTTTTTGGTGGGCATGGTCGGGGCTAACGTTCTACATGAACCGCTTTGTCGTAGACGATGTCTGGCAGCGTAATTTGGTGTTCTTTCAGATACTGGCCGTGGCCTGGGTGGGGCTCAGTGTCAGCGGAGCGATTTCGGATCTGTCGACTCAATTCGCCCTTAGTTACGCGGCATTGCGCGTCGTCCTTGTCGCTATGTATGCACGATCCTGGAAGCACGCACCTGACACCCGACCCCTGACCAGTCGCTATATCGTGGCGTTCTCGATTGGCATTGTGCTCTGGGTGATCTCGGCTTTTGTGCCAGCGCCCTACAATTACGCGCTCTGGATTTTGGCGCTGGCGGTCAATGTCGGCAATGTCTTTACGCGGCGGACCAGTGAACTGCACGCGCTCCTTCCACCTGATGCAGATCACATGATGGAACGCTACGGCATTTTCACACTGATCGTGCTTGGTGAATCATTTAGGTTCTCTGGGATTTCGCGTGATGCGGATTTTCCTCGCACGATATCTAGACGTTTAACACAACCAGCCACTAGGTGTGGGGGCATCATTGACTGAAATTCGTGATCGTCACGCGAAGTC
>PIVW01000826.1 GCA_003353825.1 Chloroflexota bacterium | reverse complement strand
GTAACCAACTTATCAGATTAAGAGTCGTGTTAGCCTATGACCGACACAAGCATGACCAGGGTACCAGTCTGGACTGGACTGGACCCCACGCCGGGGGCGTGGGACGCGTGGCGGATCGCTATCGTGGGGATAGCGAGGGAGAGGTGTTTTGCCAGTTGATTGGGAAGAGGAACTGAAGAAACGTCTGGAGCCTGACTCGATACCCGGGATGCTAGCACATTTCGACGAGGCTCAGCTCACTGCAGCCGTCCGAGCGATTATAAGAGAGGAATTGAGCCACCCGCATTTTGTTGAAGCGGAGGAGGCTTTCGCTTATCGATTCGCAAATACTAAGGGCGGCAGTCACAGTACTCAGGGTAGCAGGATAGCTGTAGACTATATGGATGAACTCCCGCCTGGTGAGCTTAACAGACGCAACTTCGTTGAAGCTTTGCATACAAACCCATTGTTGAAGTTACCTCCTGCGGCCTGGATAAGCCGTAGTACCAAGCTCGAACACGGAAAAAGCAGGGCTTTATTCGCGTGCGACACCGTAAACTACCTGCACTTTGATGCTCCTTGTCGAGCGGTTGAAAATGCCTGGCGCAGTCGGCGCTGCATCATAAAACCTGGAGGTCACGATATGCAGGATATTTTTGGGCGCGTTAGCAAGTTAAAGAGATATAAGCTAATGTTGGACTACGCTGACTTTAATTCAGCTCACACGCTGGGAGCGCAGAAAATTGTAATAAGGGAGCTTTTTAGAGACCTAAATCCAGAATGGTTAGACTGGCTCATAAGTAGTGTCGATAATACAATGGTCAAAGACATGAGTGGTTCTTGGTGCAAAGTGGAGGGCACTCTGATGTCCGGACACCGTATGACTAGCATCATCAACACAGTGCTAAATGCCGCTTATTTGCGATTGGTTGTCGGGACTGACAATTATAATGCGTGTAATTTTTGGCATGTGGGCGACGATGTCTTAATCAGCTGCGACAGCTCCGAGACAATAACCGATGTGGTCAACAGTGCTCTTGGTTCTCAATTACGGTTCCAGCGCAGCAAGCAGGGTTTTGGTACTCTGTGCAGCGAGTTTCTTCGCATGTGCAGTAACCAGGCAGCAACTGTCAGATACCTTGCTCGTTCCATTTCTAGTACTGTCTCTGGAAACTGGACTAGGGCCATGTTGTTAGGTAAAGATGAGTGGTGCGTCGCTATGCAGCGTAACATCTGGAATGTAACCAACTTATCAGTTTGCCTATCGGTTCTTGCTCGGCCCATGTAGTGAAGAAGGGTTCGAGCGAGGGCGTCTGGTGCTGGTCATGCGAGACACAGTTCTGGGAGGAGGATTCGATCCCCAGGCTGGTGCCGAGCTGGCCACGTGCGACCTCGTACGCGTCCATGACATCGTTGGGTGGTCATGTGTTGGACGTAAGCGAGAGTAGTATGAGTCACTGTCTGGTGAACGGCGTGCCTAGGTGCACAAAGTTGATACCACCAAAGGAACTCACCCGCTGCAAGGTAACCTGCGTGGATCCCCCCACGGGGTTTGGTAAGACATTCTTGCTGGTAGACCATGTGAAGCGTTACGCCAATAGTAATGTTATGGTGATTGTATCATGGACGTCCCTGTGCAACTACTATAAGTGCTTACTAGACAGGGAAACACGTGTAACATGGTCTTTGTACAGTGAAGATAAGGTCTTTGAGTGGAACCCCGCCAAAAATCGCCACGTAATCGTATGCTATCCGTCTTTGAAGCGGGTTGATGAGAGGATGGTTGATGCGTTGTCGGTAGGTCGAGGTTGGGGGTTGTGGATCGATGAGGCAGTGAGGTTGAGTCATTTCAGTGCCTCGTCCATCCTCACCGGTGGGGCAATGCGGGACTGTGAATCACGGCTCACGTCCTTGCTTCGTGTTGCCCCCTGGTGTATACTATTGCAGTACAACATGTCTATGGACACCCCCGCCTGGATTAC
>PIVW01000274.1 GCA_003353825.1 Chloroflexota bacterium | reverse complement strand
ATACGGAACTTACGGGCAGGAGGGGCTTTCATCTTGTCACCCTTATGTGCGGCAGAGTAACTGGATGAGCCGGTATTTGGCACTGGCGGGGAATTTCAATCTGACGAATGCGGGTGAGATTCTGGCGCGGTTGGCGCGCTACGGATTGCACACGGTGGGGTTGTCGGACACCTTGACGGTTTTGGAAAAGGTGGGGCATTTTCTGGATGTGGAGAATGAGCGGATTCGATATGAGTTGATGGCGACGGATACGGAATTGCAGGGGACGGATTTGGCGTTGCAAATTGCCAAGCGAATTGATCTGGCTTCGGTTTTGCGAAACGCTGCGAAGGATTGGGATGGGGGTTATACGTTTGCGGGTTTGATCGGGAGTGGTGATGCTTTTGTCTGTCGTGATCCGCATGGGATTCGGCCGGCTTTTTATTATGAGGATGATGAAGTGCTGGCGATGGCGTCCGAGCGTGCTGCTTTAACGACGGCTTTTGATGTTGAGCCGACTGAGATCCAGACGGTAAAGCCGGGTCATGTTCTGATTTCGAAGCGTGATGGTCGCTGCTGGCAGGAGGAATTTCGGCAGCCGGAGGAAGAGCGGCAGTGTACATTTGAGCGGATTTATTTTTCGCGTGGGAATGATGCGGAGATTTACCGTGAGCGGAAGTTGTTGGGTCGGAATTTAGCGCGGCCTGCTTTGGAGGCGGCGAATTGGGAGTTGGAGAAAGCGGTCTTCAGTTTCATCCCGAATACGGCTGAGACGGCGTTCTTGGGGGTGGTTGAGGGGATGGAAGATTTGGTGCATGAGCAGCAGTCGGCGGCGATCCTGGAGTCGTTTCAGAACGGCTCGACGGATCAGGCTGCGTTATTGGAGATTTTGCGACGACGCCCGCGGGTGGAGAAGGCGGTGCACAAGGATGCAAAGGTGCGGACGTTTATTGCGCAGGATAGCATGCGTGGTGATCTGGTGAGTCACGTTTATGACATTACGCGGGAGACGGTGGGACCTGAGGATACGCTGATTGTTTTGGATGATTCGATTGTGCGGGGGACGACGCTTCGGGAATCGATCATTACGATGCTGTCACGTTTGAATCCGCGGCAGATTGTGATTTTGAGTTCGGCCCCGCCGATCAAGTATCCGGATTGTTACGGGATTGATATGAGCGAGTTGGGTCGGTTTGTGGCTTTTCAGGCGGCGATTCAGATCGTGAAGGATCGGGGTGAGAAGGCTTTGATTCAGGAGGTTTATGAACAGTGCATTAAGCAGCGGGGTTGTGCACTGAGTGATTATAAGAATTTCGTGGGCCGGATTTATGAGGGGATTTCGGATGAGGAGTTGAGTACGAAGATTGCGGGCATTGTGCGGCCGACGAATATCCGGTGGGAGGGTGAGTTGCGGATTATTTACCAGACGATTGAGGGTTTGCGGGCGGCCCTGCCGGCACATCGAGGTGATTGGTATTTTACGGGTGATTATCCGACGCCGGGTGGTTATCGTGTTTTGAATACTGCGTTTATTAATTATTATGAGAATCGGAAGGGTCGGAGTTACTAGTCGCTCGCCGAATCAGGTTCGGGCGATCGGCCGAATTGATGCCCTGGTAGATCCAACTACCCAATGAGCTCGAGTTTCATTGAAGCAAAACTACGTTACTGGTGGTGCAATCGGTGAGATCAAGCGCTTGGACAAAAATATTGCCACAGGATTGCACTATCCGCTGCCACTTCACCTGCAAAAGGCTTACGACCATCTGGGATATAAAGAAGGCGACTTCCCCATTGCCGAACAGGTATCAGAAAGAATATTCGCCTTACCCATGCACCCATATCTATCAGAGGCTGACCTGACAGGCGCCAACCTGGAGAATGCGGTGGGACTGCCATAACGATTATGGTTGCAAACTCACCGTGAACTGATACCGCCCCGAACCAATCTCTACCAGCGTCTCCGTTGCCCCGACGTTGACGCTGAGGATACCGGTACTTTCAGACAGGGTACCATCGGTTTCATCGATCTGGTCTAGCGTATTGGCGGGAAAATGCACCGTGGCGGTTGTGTTGGCAGGTATCTCAACTTCAAGCACCCAGCCAGGTTCCTTCAACTCCCAGCCACAAACGATCTCTCCTCGGATCGAATCGTACGTCAGTCTGGCGTAGGTCAGCCCGCCCCCCGGTTGCGGATTGATTATGATGTGTTTGTAACCAGGATTGTCTTCATCGACAGACAATCCTGCCACAACTTTATAGATCCATTCTCCGATGGCGCCGTAGGCGTAGTGATTGAAAGAATTCATCTCCGGCGTCTGGAAGCTGCCGTCAGGGCGTTGGCCATCCCATCGCTCCCAGACTGTGGTCGCGCCCTGGGTAACGGGATAGAGCCAGGAGGGACAGGTGTCCTGCAACAACAGATCGTAAGCGACATCTACATAGCCATATTGACTGAGGACATGGTTGACGAAGGACGAACCCACAAAGCCGGTGGCAATATGGTTGTCCCGTTCTCGGATATTAGCGACGAGATATAGGTGTTTTTCTGCTTGGCGCTTCGCAAATGGTCGACATAAAATCCATCATCTGAGTCCAAAACCTCAGTGTGGCGGAGGGTGACCTCAGTTCCGGCCGGCCCCGCGACTTTGAGGCGAACCCAACCAACCATGTTCTGTCCAAAGTCGAATACGGAGTTCCCCTCGGGGGTTGTCAGAATTTCGATAGGCTTGATTTCTTCGATTTTTCTGACCGGGGCGCTACAGGGGGCGACGAGCGTTTCCTTGGCGTCATGGCCAACGATCGCATTCGACCAGCCTGAATCATTATAGCCCGCTCGTGTCCAACCTGTGTGTTCCATGCGGGCGTCGTAATATTCGCCCATATAATGGTCGGCGTAACGGATGGGGCCGGTGGCAGCATGCCAGCGGTCATCCGAGCTAATGACTTGGACCCGGCCATTTCCATATTCAATTTCTAACTGCAAGATCAGAGCCAGCCTATCGCCATAGAAATGGCGGTTATAGTCGATGAAGTAATAGCCCCGGTACCAGCCGTCACCCAGTATCGCTCCCAGCGCGTTCTCACCAAGCACCAACTGATCGAGGACATCGTAAACTTGATATTGCAGGCGATTGTGGTAGCTGGTCCAGCCCGGCGTGAAATAGGCATCGCCCACGCGCTCGCCATTCAGGTGTAATTCGTAATTGCCCCGGCTACTATAATATAGGCGCGTGCCTTTGCGACAGCCCCCTTCACCTCAAAGGTCGTCCTCAGCATGGGGGCCGGCTCAGGTTTGCTGATGTCTTCCTCGATATCGGCAGATATCCAGTCTGCCTGCCAGTCCGCAGTCTGTAATAATCCCATCTCCCAGAGCGCCATCTCACTCCAAGCCGATCCCTGATCTTTTTCGTCCCACACACGTACTTTCCAGTAGCAGCGTTGTCGAGAGCCCAACGCTGCGCCCTGATACACCCTATGGATGGTCTCGTCGGATCGGTTTTTTCCACTATCCCAGAGAGTGCCGATATCTTGATCGAGGTTTGCGATGCTATCAGCAACCAAGATGTGGTTGGCTGTCTGTCTGCTGTTTTTCTGGCCAGATGTCAACTACCAACTCAATCTGGGGTGCTCGACATCAATCGCCACTGCATCTGTTTGGTATTCGCAACGAAGTTTTTCGATCAATAATGAACAGAGCATTGCTGATTTCTCCAATCGTTTCGCTCTAACGATTCTATCTATTGCAGGTTTCCCAACGCCGTCTATTATTGGTGCTGCGCAGTACACCGGCATCAAGGGCGCCTGCCAGGATGGTGAAGGGACGGCACTGAATAACAAGATCAGATTGTGTCGTCGGGCGCTTGGTCATCGCTTCAAAACGGAGGTGTTTGCTCCAGGAAATTAGACTGATGCGATTAACCTTAATCGTATAAATCAAGATAACAGGATTTGCTTTGGCTGTCAATGATTTTTAGTAGAAAAGGTGTAGGCTCCGATAGTGGATGCGATGTTGTTTTACGGCACTTATTCCAACCAAGCATCAAACACCGCAGCGATATTCTCTGCCGACACATCGTTTCCCCATTCGCATTGGGCGATGACGCCCCCTTGGCCCCTATCCAGCGCCCTTCTCACGCGATTCACGGCCTCGACAACCTCAGCCTCTGAACCATTCGGCAACACATACTGTCGGTCGATCTCGCCCCAAAAGGTAACCTTGCCCTGAAACTGTCTGCCCAGTCTCTCGATATCCATACAGAATAGTTGAGAATTGAGAGCGTGTACACCGATCTCGATCAGGTCGGGGTAGATTGCTTCGATCTGGCCATCAGAATGCATGAAAACGAACTTGCCTGCGTCACGGATCACCCGGCAGTAGTCAGCATAAAGGGGTTTGAACAGCTGGCGCCACATATCTGGCGAGATCAGTAATTGCGTTTGGCTGCCCCAATCGTCTATAAAGGTGATAGCGTCGACGTCGGTAGCTGCCCACATCTCCAGTTCCTGCATATAAAAATCATGGATCATGTCGCGTAGTTTTAGGACGCGCGCATCGCCATAGGCGAGATCGATAAAGAGGTCTTCCGTCCCACGTAAAAACTGTATGCGCTCGAAAGGTCGCAGAGAGGTGCCTGCGTTGACGAAGCGATCGCTTGAATCGCAGAAATGGCGGACGGGATCCAGATCGGCCTTCGTTAAGATCTCCCAGGGGGGGGTGAGTTGGTCCAGTGCCGACCAAGCGGCGAGCGGCGGGTGCTTGACCTCGCCAATCACACCTGGTTCGGCCACAGTCCATTCGCATCCCCAGTCATCACGATACCTACCAACCACGTTCGGCGTGCCATGTGCGCGTTCAGCCCGGCCATAGAGATCTGCGTGTGGCGGCTGGACAATGTCTGGAGGGAAGCGTTCGAGTATGGCAGCTAATTCGTCCTGACGATACATCTCCACGCCCGGTAGATACCACAGTTGGCGGGGGACTCTATCCGGTTTTTGGAACTGTAGGGTCTTGACAACGCGTTCGCGTCCATTCATTTCTTTACATAACCTCAACTATCTGTCAGATCAGGCGGACCATCGCCCCATTTTGGGCGGCCGAGGCCAAGATAGCATCGTAAAGTTTAGCCATGCGCAGACCTACTTCAGGAGGACAGGGATTGGCTATATCGCCCGATCTCACCAATAAAAATTGATCCCACACACCAAGGGATGGGTGTACCTCAACAGGTTGGGGTTCACGCTCGCCATTTTTGTGCAGCTCGAGCTTTTCACCCCATACACCAGTGTGCAGAATCGCTTCCGAGCAGAAGACCTGGACATCGGAAAGACAGGTGTCAATCGTCTCACCATTAGCATGCATCGTTACCAACGCACCCGAAGCCAGCCGTGCCATCACTACCGCTTCGGTGTCCACCGGCCAGCCATTGTTATCCATCCAAGCTGAGACCTGAACGAAATCCTCGCCGACCAGATCGGTGATCGTGTTCAGCATGTGGGCGCCCGTGTCGAACAAAAAACCACCCCCTGAAAGCGCCTGATCCTGCCGCCAGGTCCCCTCGGTTAATGAAGCCCACCCTTGCCATACCGTGGCACTTACACTGAGTATCTCGCCCAATTCGCCTGATCGCAACATGGCGACTGCCTTGCGGATCTGTGGCGATATGCTGCCGCTGAAGGCGACGACCAGTAAACGTCCGCTGTTGTCCCGCACATCGATCAGGCTGCGCGCTTCCTCAGCATTCATGACCATCGGTTTTTCGAGCAACACATCTAAACCAGCCTGCAAACAGGCCTTGGCCTGATCGTGGTGGAATACGTGGGGGGTGATGATAAATGCCGCATCCAGGTCGTAGTCTTGTAGCAACCGTTCAAGATCAGGTTCATTGTGCGGTGGTTGCAGTCCCGCTTCATCGAAAATCTCAGATATCAAGTCGTAAGCCGCTTGTGAGGGTTCACAAACTATCGGGATCATGGTATCGATCTGCGGTTGTATCATCTGGCGAATGTGGTGGCGGGCCATACCGCCCGTACCGATAAGGGTGACGCGCGTTGTCATGATCAGTTCCTCCAGCTGCTATGTAGATTATGGTTGCTTTCTAGGAGGCTGTCGGAGAAGTCGCTCTCAAGGTTTTTAGGACACGGATCAAGGCGGATTCACACGGATTTTCACTGTGAAACCCAAGGATTATCCTCAAATACCTGTGTCCTGAAGACTTTTCCGACAAGCTGCTAGGTGCAAGTATACCACCATGTGTGGCGGCAACAGGTAATCTTGGTAGATCCAATTTCCCCATCAGATGTTTCTCCAAACCGTAAGCCAGACAATCCTGAATGCCGGAGACTCGGATAGACCCGAGTCGAAAATGTTGTGAATTAAGGTAGTTTCAATTATGCTAGCCACGCATTTTTAGATTAGGGATAGTGTCGCCTGCTAAAAATCTGCCCGACTCCTTTAAATTACCCACCTGATCTGAAAATGCTAGATTCAGATTCAGGTAACCCCCGTGCAAAATCAAAAGAAAACAATCAGACAGCAGCTTAGCCTCTCCATCCTTCACCTTGTGGGATGGCAACTCGAAGTGGAAGCATTGCCGCCCGACAAATGTGTCGTGATCGGCGCCCATCACACGACTAATTGGGATTTTATCGTGACGTTGATGTTTATGTACACGACTAATCTCAAGCTCTCGTGGCTCGGCAAAGATTCAGTTTTTCGTGGCCCTTTCGCACGTATTTATCGGGCTCTCGGAGGCATCCCCGTCAATCGAACTTTCAGTCAAGGTCTTGTCAAGCAAATGGCAGACGCGTTTGCCGGAACGGCAAGTCTGCAGTTAGTCATTTCACCTGAAGGGACGCGCGCTAAGTCTCGGCGTTGGAGAACCGGATTTTACTACATCGCCGTGACCGCAGGTGTGCCAATTGTATTGGGATATGTAGATTATCCTCGAAAGATCATTGGTCTTGGGCCGATAATTATCCCCACCGGTGACATCAATCGAGACCTGGAACTGATTAATGATTTTTATGCTGGGATTACGGGGAAATACCCGGAGATGCAAGGTAAGATCGTCATCAAAGAAGAGGGCGATGGCGCCATGAAAGTTATTGACGATGTGCCCGGTTTGGCCGAGAGAATGGAATCCCAAGAGATGGCTGTTTGATCGGAGCCACTCAACCGCCGTCGTTACTTCTCACTGGTCTTCATGCGCCCTTCCATCCTGCGCACGGCAAGGGCCAGGGCGATGGTCATAACAAGGTAGAGGAAGGCGACGACGTTATAGGTCTCAAAGAACTTGAAAGTGCTCGCCGCATAAACCTTACCTTGAAATGTGATATCGGCAACGCCCATCACCGAGACAAGGGATGAGTCTTTGAGCATGGCGATGAAGTTGTTGCCAAGAGGCGGCAAAACACGGCGGATGGCCTGTGGCAAAATCACGAAACGGAGTGCCTGAAAATGTGTCATGCCCAGGGAACGGGCGGCTTCAATCTGACCTTGCTCGATGGATTCTATACCTGCGCGAAATACTTCTGAAAGAAAGGCGCTATAACCAATGGTGAGGGCGATAATGACCCGCAGTTGAAAGCTCACAGCACGCACTTGCAAGCTGCTGAGAGCATCGCCTAGGCCTGTAAAGATGCTTGTATCCTGCAGAAAGGCGCCGATGCCGTTGATGAATTGCACTGTCACGGGTACACCGACAAAGACAATGTAATAGAGGAGAACGAGCATGGGGATACCACGAATGATCTCGACGTAAAAGGTGGCGACTTCGTTGATCAGGCGCTTGCTCGATAACCTGGCCAATGCCACCATCAGGCCCAGAGTCAGCGACGCTGCATAAGCGACAATGGTGACCTGAATCGTCACGATCACTCCTTTTTTCGCCACACAGAAAAAGTCGCACACCACCAGAGGATGACGGCCCGCAGCGATGACCATAGATGTGTAGGATCAGGTTAAAGTGAACGAGGGAAAGAGGAGGCAGTCCACGTTTGGCTAGA
>PIVW01000825.1 GCA_003353825.1 Chloroflexota bacterium | reverse complement strand
TTGGGGGGGGGGGGGGGAGGGGGGGGGGGGGGGGGGGGGGGGGGGGGCAAGAGTCGCATGGACCGTCCTTAACACAAAACATATTCGCCTACCATCAACTCAACACACCACCTCGCGACATCGTCTCGACAGATTCAAAGCAACAACGGCGTGGCGCATCCAACTACTTGATCGCAACAGCGCGTGGCTACAAATACGCTAAGTGTCACACACATTCACGCACTCCAAACCAGGGTCGGTGCGGGAAGGGAGAGGAAGGAGAACATCGGGGTTAGGGGTATGAAACTCATCGGGGGACGCACGTTTAGGACCGACCATAGACTCGAATAACTACCCACACTTCCGCAGGCATCCCCCAGGAGCAGCAACACAGCGCCCTAGATCTACGTGACGTTAATCGCGGAGAGCGCTCAACTACCTGATCGCAACAGTGCGTTGCCACGACTACCACTACCATCATGCACCACATATCCAAGATCGGCCTCATGCACTTCGACGGATGATGGTCGCTCACAACGGCCTGTCGTGTTCAAACCACTACCATCATGCACCACATATCCAAGATCGGTCTCATGCACTTCGACGGATGATGGTCGCTCACAACGGCCTGTCGTGTTCAAATACCTGGTCGCAGCTCAAGTTCGCAACAGCGCGTGGCAACGAACACGCTAAGTGCCACACACACACCCCAGACGGAGGTCGGTGCGGGAAGGAGGGTAATGAATTTCTAGATAAAGGGGCATGAGCATCATCGAGGGGCACACGCTTAGGACAGGTCTACTTAACAGCGTTTACTCCATTGTTATGTTCTCCCTCAGCATCGTGCACTGCTTATCCAAACTCAACCTCATGCACTGCAAAGGAGGATGGTTCATGCTGGTGGGGTGATGGTTGGTTGTGCTGGGTGGGAGCACGGGGGCGACTGCTGGAGATGGCCCGAAATATGATTGATTATCCATTATGATATATTATGATTTCCATGGATCGGGCCATCCTCGGTGGTCGTCCTCATGCCTCTATCCAATACAACTATCCATCACTTCACTATCATTAACCACCATCCAATTGCTACATGTCGTTATCGAGTATCGGAATCGGAGACAGCCAGGGAAACCAGCAGGAAGCAAGGGGACCCAGAACCGCTCCTGCTGAGAACCCCAAATCTCGAGTTGCGGCAATGGTAACTGCGCAACCCAACGGGCAACCTGCGCTGGGCACGCGTCCACAAACAACCCTAATCTGCTCTGCTGAGAACCCCAAATCTCGAGTCCAGAAAGGGGAGCTTTGTGGGCAAATGCTCCCGAGAAAGGGGATCTCTCTCATCAATCAAGACCAAGGTATTGTAATTGACTCGAAAAGGGGAAAAGGGAAGATCCCCGATCTCTGAGGCAGTTGCACTTCCGGTCCAAAACCCACGAGCGAGTGGGCAGCGGTCATCGGCTAAGATCATCATATCATACAACTACATGCTTACCACCGGTTCGGTTTCGGGATATAATGGTTCCCGTGAGGGGCTTGGCTGGTTGGCCTTACGGGATGTATTATATTCTGATTGGCGGTTCGGACATTATTCCGATTGGCTTACACTACCGAGGAGCTCCGGATTCTTCATCAAATACCTCGATATCTTTACAGCAGCGAGTCGGATGACGAGTACACCCCATTTCGGCACGAAAAATCAAGGGGATCAAGCCCATCTATCTCACAATTTTTGTTGCATGCCACATGCCAATCAGATACTTTCCGCGTCACGTCCGGACAACATAAACGAGCAAACGGTTCCATCACGGCGGCTACAGCGAACTCGTCACACGATACTTTCCGCGTCACGACCGGACAACATGAACGAGCACACAGTTCCATCGCGGCGGCCACAGCGAACTCGGCGCACCACCGGCAACACGCGAATATATTTAGAGAAAGAACGGGGGACGCTTCCTTGCGCGCGCGAGCATTGCACGGGGAAG
>PIVW01000824.1 GCA_003353825.1 Chloroflexota bacterium | reverse complement strand
ATGGGAGTGCGAGCTAAGTGAATAGCAGGAGAAGAGCAGGAAATGATGATTCGTCGCGCCCGGCTCCGTTTGATACACACACACTCGTCTGCTCGTTGCGCCTAGCCGCTAGCCGAATGTCGTATTCGAACGAACGGCGACACCAAACCTGCATGTTTCAGGCACGTCTAGCAGTGATGCCATGGCGCCTGAGTTCGCTCAAATGGCTTGGCCCAGTTTTTACACCCCGCGGGCGCAATAATCCATGCAAAACAGTCTGATCAACGGTGCCGGTCAGGGTGGTGACCGGCGGGCCAACGTCTTCGCATTCGACCGTTATCGTCATGTTCCCGACCCACTCTGACCAACTCTCATCAAGCTCTCCCGGTACTCTGATCTGGTAAGTTGCCGGTCGGCTTAGGGAAAGCTTCTGTTTGACTTCTTTCATACATGACCTCCTATGTCTGCTGCAATTCCTCCTGCGTTCTTCTATCTTCAAGGCTTTGCAAACTTGCCGATTTGCTCCCTGAAATGGCGGAAGAGCTCCACAAGTTATTGGGCCCTCTGTCCTAAGTGTTTTGTTTAGAGCACCCGCGACACACCGGGTATTTTGCGGAGGATGTAGGCGACGACGAAGCATATCGGAACCATGATTACGGCCGCTATGCCGAATTTGAGTAAGGGCCCGAGATCTATTCCCCGCGGTGCTAACGCAAGGTAAAACGCATACGCAAGGACAACGATGATCGGACTGTGAATAACGTAGACAGCATAACTCTGCTGGGACAGAAAGCTACCCAACCTGCTCTTCTCGCTGAAATAGCGACGGAAGAATGTAATTGCAGCCAGAGTCATGCCGACGGCGAAGGTAGAGTCCCACAGCGCATAGACGGCAGAGGGCCAGCTCCCGTTACCCAGGAAACGCATTGTGCCGCCCAACATGCCCAGGATTGGGATCGGGAACAACAGGAGAGTGGCCACTAACGCCATCACAAAGCCTACTTTGCCCATACGGCTGGGCAAGCTTCGGAACCAGTTGCGGCGGTAGGCGATGGCGCCAACAATGAAGAAACTGAGGTACTGCGGGAGGTAGGCCAGCGTTGGAAAGTCGAACACAGATTTTCCGATCGGAACCATGATCCGTAGCAGGTAAGTTACCAGGGCCAAGGCCAGAATAAAGATGCCAATACCGATATAACTGGGGGGTGATGATTCCGGGGTTGAGGATGATTTCCGGTTCCGAGTCAACCACTGCCAGGCAGCGTAACCAAAGCTGAAGATGAGCAACAGGGCGAGGAACCAGGCTACCCCAAGACCTATGAATTCGGGATACATCGGCCAGTAGCTTTGCCAGGTTAGCGGGTCCGCAATCCACACAGCCGGTTTCAGGTAAAGACCGATGTTGGAGAACGGGTTGAACACGAATATCCATATAATGAGAGGAATACCGAGACGAATTAGCCGATTCTTAAGGAAGGAACCTGTTCCCTTCCGCTCAAATGATCCTGGTGTAAAATAGCCCGCCAATAAGAAGAGCGCTCCCATGAACCAGGCTTGGTTAGATAGTACAAACAAAATCAGCGCAAATCCTACTAAAGATTCGGTTTTCGGGGGATCTACATACCAGAACGATATGCCCTCCCCGTAGACGATGGCCAGGTGGTGCAGTACAACGAGGACCACCAGCGCCGCACGTAGGTGGTCGATAAAGAACAGGCGGGTGGTTCCCCCGGTTGACGCTTGTTCCGGGGGTTTTTTAATTGGTTGTGTACTAGTTTGAGACATTTAATCCTTCTTGTATTGATGAGAAATTTACAGATGCTATACGGGTCGAGCATCAATCTGCTTCGATCCAAACAGCCGATATCAAAAGCAGGTAGTGGTTACATATTGACTGAAAATGTTCCAATTGATATTCTGCGTTAAAAGCAATCGAGCGGAGTACCATTATGATTCAGAATGTTATCACATATCATTGTACGAAGTGTAA
>PIVW01000273.1 GCA_003353825.1 Chloroflexota bacterium | reverse complement strand
AGTGGTGTTTTCTTGATCTTGCCCTTCCGGGTCGCCAGCACCAGGAAATGTCCTTCCTGGAATTCATCAACCTGGATATAGGCTGCGATTCGTTCTTCTGCCTGGAACTGAATCAGATTCTCGCCGCAGCAGGCTTACGCTACATCGATTGCCCGGTGACCGGCGGCCGCAATGGAGCCGAACAAGGTAAACTCACTTTGCTGGTTGGCACAGATGGAGAAACGTTAGCAGATGCAGACGCGGTGCTAAGCGCCTACAGTCAGGAGACCATACATTTTGGCGCAGTCGGAACCGCCACAACCTATAAACTCATGGTCAACCTGATGGTCGCCGCCCAGGCCACAGCTCTTGCCGAAGGTCTGGCCTTAGCAATGAGGGCGGGACTAGACATGAACCTGGTGATTCAGGGAGTATCATCAGGCGCCGTAGCCAGCCGCGTTGTCAAAGCCTATGCCAGAGAGATGGCCCTCGGCGAACATGATCGAGTCAATTTCTCGACGCGGTGGCTGCACAAGGATGCCGTCTATGCCTTGCAGATGGCGTCGCAGATCGGGCAGGCAATGCCTATGTCTGCGGTTGCAGCCCAAGTTTTTCAAATGGCCCTGGATGCCGGTGCTGCGGACAAAAACGCAAGTGCTGTCATCAAAGCCCTTACTCAGGTCTGAGATTTCAATGACTTGCTGAACTCTATCGTCGTTTCAGGAAGCAGTTCAGTAACTCATCCTATTCAAAGTCGTTATCAAAGGAGAAGAAAAATATGCAATCGCAAATGACGCATTGGCAGCGAATACGAGCGGCGACAAATGGAGAGGAAGTGGATCGGGTGCCTATCAGTTTGTGGAAACACTGGCCGGTCGACGATGAGACCCCGGAAGGTTTGGCAGCTGTGATGATAAGCTGGCAAAGAGAATATGATTTCGATCTGGTTAAATTCATGCCCACCGGCACTTACGGTATCGAAGACTGGGGCGCCGAAACGATCTACGAACCCAATTATCGCGGCATCCGTACGGTGACGAAGTTTGGCGTCAGCGATGAGGAACAATGGCCGCAATTAAGGGCGCTCGATGTGACCAGGGGGTATCTGGGTAAACAAATCGAAGCTGTACGTTTGGCCGCAGAAGAATTTGACAATGATGTCCCTATTTTGCAAACTGTTTTCAGCCCTTTGACAACAGCCAGGAAGCTGGCTGGAGAAAGAGTTTTTTCCGATTTGCGCCGCCATCCTGACTTGCTCAAAGAGGGTTTGCAGATCATTGCCGATACTACGGCTCGTTTCGGCTTGGAGTGCATTCGTGCCGGCGCTCATGGTGTATTCTTTGCCAGCCAATGTGGTACTTATCAAGTCGTCAGCGAGAGTGAGTATAGAGAATTTGGCGAGTATTTTGATCGAATTGTACTGGACGCCGTACGAGACGATAGCGAATTTAACATGATGCATGCTCATGGCGAAGACCTCATGTTTGATCTCATGGCCGGTTACTCGACCGAATCGATGAACTGGCACGATCGTCTAACCTGGCCGACGCTGACCGAGGCGCAAGAACGTTCTTCGGCGCTAATGGTGGGAGGTATCAGCGAGTGGCAAACGCTACTCAATGGCCCTACCGACGCCATCAAAATGGAGGTCAGAGATGCGATCTCGCAGACCAACGGGCGTCGCCTGATGGTTGGCCCTGGCTGCGTAGTCCCTGGTCATGTTCCATCTGTACATATTCGAGCTGCGATTGAAGCCGTCATCGCTTAGTACAGAGACAGTTTGTAGTAAGCGCTTTAGCGCTTTTTGTACACCTGTCACGGCGATGAATCGCCTACTACGGACTGCATAGCTACTTGCACCACGATGAACCAGATGGCCATGCATGCAGCACTCTACAGTTAAGGAGGTACCTATCGTCGCGAAGCCATGAATTGCACATGAACAAACATCACCTATCGCCCGTGTCGATTTGAACGGCGGTCACGAATCCTTGCACATTCGATTATCGTCAAGGAGCGAGCGATTACGTGAAACTATCAACTGAAGCGATTTCCAACACTTCTCAAGTTTTTTGCATTAGCAAGCTGTAGCGGAATCCATGCCATCTTCTTATGAGTGGCTTGATGCCGTGCAGACCTGACACAAGGAGGATATACCATGCGTTTCAAAGGACTATCCATCATATTCTTATTGGCTCTGGTTGCCGTTGTCATCGGGGCATGTGCTGCTCCTGCTGCGCAACCACAGGTGGTCAAAGAAACCGTCGTAGTCGAAAAAGAGGTTTTCGTCGAGGTCACACCAGATAGCAGTAGCGCTGAGGAGTCGATGGAGCCTCAGTACGGTGGCACGTTGGACTTGTCACTTGGCCCCGATTTTATCACCTTCCACCCCTATTTTGATGTGAGCACCGGCCAGTTCAAACCGATCTTTTTCGAAGCGCCGATACGTATCAGCGACGAAGGTGATTTCGAACCGTGGTTAGCCGAGTCCTGGGAAGAAAGCGAGGATGGACTCTCGCTTACTCTTAATCTTCGCGAAGGGATCATGTTCCACAATGGCCGAGAGATGACCGCAGATGATGTCGTGTGGTCGGTTGACCATGCCAGGAGTACAGAATTCGGACACCATCTCAGCGATCGTTTCCAGACGACTGTTGGAGCAGAGAAAGTCGACGACTATACGGTGAAGATCAATTATAGTAAGGTAGGCCCCAAGCTGGATGGTATTGCCACCATGCAGATCTTCCCTCAGGAAGCTCTGGAAAACATTGAGATCATGCCGGTTGGCACAGGTCCATTCATATTCGAAGAATGGGTGCCGGGCGACAAACTTGTTGCTACCAGGTTCGAAGACTATTGGCAAGAAGGATTGCCTTATCTTGACGAAGTCATCATCAAACCCATTCCTGACGAACAGTCTCGTATGGTCAATCTGATGGCTGGTAGCATCGATGCCTTGCGTGGTGTTCCTCTTGCGGATAAAGAACTACTGGAGACCGCACCTGGTATTGTCGTCTCCAGCAGTCCTGCCGGCTTCTTCTTCTATGCCTTTATCATGAACATCAACGAACCCCCCTTCGACAATCTCCTGGTAAGACAGGCGATGAATTATGCCATCGATCGTGACAAAATCGCCCAGACAGCCTTCCATGGTGCAGAGATCCCGGTTTTGGAACCCTATCCCGAAACATCATGGGCATATCGTGAGGATCTGGCCGATCTCTATACCTACGATCCTGAGAAAGCCAAAGAACTTCTGGCCGAGGCTGGATATCCTGATGGCTTTAAAACATCGATGTTGATCCGCGGCCCCAGCGGCCCCTATCTGGATCAGGCACAAGTCTATCAGCAAGATCTAGCGGCGATTGGCATTGAGATGGAATTGCTGCCAACCGAATTGGCTCAGTACTTCCCCTTGCTTATCGGCAGTGAATTCGCCATTGCTTCGCATGGCACTGGCGATGCAACCGTCGATGCCAGTGGCCTGTTCGAAGGTGCAGCGTGCTGCCGCCCCTTCCGCAATTTCTTTGGCATTACCGATAACGATACCTGGTTCCCCGAGTATGCAGAGCTGATCGAAAAGGGGAGCGCATCCCTCGATCGTGATGAGCGTAAGCAATATTACGGCGATGCACTGGCCATCCAGATGGAGCAGGGTTGGAATATCCCCACTGCCTGGCGCCAGGAGATCTACGCCCACAGCGACAAGGTACATGACTTCCGTACCGATATGGCCGGAAACATCTGGCTGAACGAGACCTGGATGAGCGAGTAGTGT
Organism: Chloroflexota bacterium; assembly: GCA_003353825.1. Next base: position 4,274 of record PIVW01000273.1, on the reverse strand, counting down.
CAATGAATACGTTGGCGTGACCAGGCTTTGTGTCTCTCCAGCTATCACTACCAGGACTGAAGATAATGACTTGAGATTGGTAGATTGGAGATTGGTTATTTGCAGGATGAACACAATCTCCAATCTCCAATCTCAATTCTCTAATCGCCACAACATACTACAAAACAATCGTTCCTGGGACGTTGATCAAAAATGGGTAAATACGCCTTAAAGCGGCTGATACAAATGCTACCGGTGTTGCTGCTCGTATCGATCGTCGTTTTTTCTATAATTCATCTCATACCTGGCGATCCCGCCACAATTATAGCTGGATCTAACGCCACTGAGGAGCAGGTAGCTGCGCTTCGCCATCAGTATGGGCTCGATCAACCCATTTGGTCGCAGTACTTCATATGGCTGGGTCGAGTGGTAAAGGGCGATCTCGGGAATTCGTTGATAAACGGCTATCCGGTCAACGATCTGATCAGGCAACGCGTGCCCGCCACAGTTGAATTGGCTCTGGCGGCTGCTTTAATTGGGGCTTTGATCGCCCTGCCACTTGGTATTATCTCCGCACTTAGACCGGGTAGTTTCATCGATTTTGTGACTACTTTATTTTCTGCCCTATCCTTTGCTATCCCCGGATTCTGGCTTGCCATTCTCTTTATCTTACTGTTCAGCCTACGGTTGCAGTGGCTCCCCCCCTCAGGACGTCCAGAATTCGCCGAGCAACCCGTAGAACATGTCAAATCACTGATTATGCCCGCCCTGGTTTTGGGTATCGCCATGGCTGCCAAATTGACGCGCTATCTGCGCTCGTCCATGCTCGAGGTAATCGATCAGGATTATGTCCGTACGGCCAGAGCGAAGGGCCTGGGGCAACATAGCGTGATAACCCGCCACGTGCTACGAAACTCTTTGATACCCGTTATCACAGTATTTGGTCTACAGATTGGTGACCTTCTTAGTGGCGCCATTATTATCGAATCCATCTTTGCCTGGCCCGGGGTGGGGCGATTGACAATTCAAGCTATTGGTTGGCGGGACTATTCGATTCTGCAGGCAAGTGTGATGTTTATCGTACTTGCATTTTTAACGGTCAATTTGATAACTGATCTGGCTTATGGGTTTATCGACCCAAGAATCCGCTATTCATGATGATCAGAGGACACCTTCATATTGAGGAGATCATTGTCAATGGGTGATACGGATTTGAGTGAACTGGAGTTTGGAGCTTTTAGACAAAGTTCGGATAAAGCCGAGAGCTTGAGCTACATGGTCCTGTCCTCTCTGTCACGACATCGATCGGGCATGGTCGGACTTATTATCATTTTGGCTATGGCCCTTATAGCCTTGATATCTCCTGTTGTTGCACCTTACGATCCTCTGGAGATGCACGCAGAAGATCGATTTCATCCTCCCTCGAGCGCATATCTCATGGGTACCGATGAATTTGGGCGTGACATCTTGAGCCGTGTTCTCATAGGCTCTCGCGTTGCTTTTACGGTTGGACTGGTTTCAATCGGCATCGCAACACTGGTGGGGGCGTCTATTGGCATGGTGGTTGGGTATACAGAGGGTACTGCCGATTCGGTGATCATGCGCATATTCGACGCGCTGATGGCATTCCCGGCCATCTTACTGGCTATTATTATTTTGGCTGTCCTCGGCCCTGGTTCTCAAAACGCCATTTTGGCAATCGTCATCGTCAACATCCCAATCTTTGCGCGCCTGGCACGGGCCAATGTGCTGGTCGAGAAGAATAAAGACTATGTCGATGCCTCGGTAGCCATAGGCGCGCAATCGGGCAGGATCATCTTTCGCAACATTCTGCCCAATGCCATGCCCACCATCCTGGTTTTGATAACGGTTTCACTGGCCGCAGCAGTCCTGCTGGAATCTGCCTTAAGTTTTCTGGGATTGGGCACGCCTTTGCCGGCGCCCTCCTGGGGCTCGATGTTAAGCATTGGCAGAGGCTATCTTTATGTCGCGCCCTGGTACAGTATATTCCCTGGCGTGGCCATCGCTTTGCTGGTTATGGGATTCTACCTGTTGGGGGACGGTCTGCGGGATGCGATGGATCCACGGCGACAGAAATTGAAATAAGGTGTATTAGTCAGGCCATGTTGAACGCTGTCGAATAGGATTAGGACGCAGATGAACGCGGAAAACGCAGATTCTTCCCTCAATGTCTTGCTATAGTGGTAGCCAGACGCCGATTCCTCTGTCTACAGCTCGGTCATAAATGGCTGAGGCAACGGCCATATCATCCATTGCCAGGCCCAGGTTGCAGGCCATCGTGCGCTCGTCCGCCTTCTCTCGGCCAGGTTTGTTGCTGATCACTAACTGACCTAGATCCGCATGAATGGGTGGGATATCTTTGAAGTAACCGATTTCTTTGTAGTGGTCGAGTTGGGGGAGGTCGTCCGTGCAGAACTTATCCACTTCTTTAAGCGCATCTGCATGCCAATAGGAGTCGAAGTCAATCAACGATGCAAACGCACCCTCCTCCATCCATCCGGCCTGGATCGTAGCATGTGGATGTTTCAGGATCGGTCCTGCTGTTACGACCATATCGCAACCGATTACAGCCTCCCGTGGCCTGTCAACCACTACAACTTCCAGATCAAATCGTGACACGATCTCATCGGCGAAGTTGTGCGCCATTTCGGCATTCAAATCATAGGCCATAACTCGCTGCAAATGGAAATCGACATTCAAGGCCTCGGTGTTGGTTCGACCTTGAACCCCGCAGCCTAAAACGCCCAGTACTGCTGAGTCTGATCGGGCGAGCTTTCGGGCAGCTACAGCGGTGGCCGCTGCCGTGCGCATAGCGGTTATCCACACGCAGTCCATCACTGCAATAGGAAGACCGCAGTCAGGATCGTTGAGGATGAGCAAGCCGGTGATGTAGGGTAACGCCCGCTTGTGATTCTCTGGAAATCCGCTCACCCATTTGACGCCTGCTGATTTCATAACGGGAATATAAGCCGGCATCGCGTGGATGAAATTGTCACCATTTCCTGGGTGTATGCCCGGTTTTGGTGGCATTTCAACCCGACCCGCTCCCTTCTCTCGAAATGCGATCTCCAATAAGTCAATGATCTCTGGCATGGTTATGCCGATGGATATGACATCGGCTTGCGATAGGTAAAGAAGTCGTTCGTTTTTCATTTTCATTTCCTCGTCCTGCCTGCCTGTACTCATACTGTTCCTGCATCCTGGCTAGCAGGTCTACTCCTAGCTGTTTGAAAAGGTCTATCATGTCAATTGACACCCAATTTTCTACAATTAGGTTGCCATCCCGTCGCCACCAATCGAAGTCCGGGATCGTGAAGTGCACGCGGGTCGGAGCCAGGCCCACATACCCGCCGCTGTGCGTGGCATGGGGTCTACCCCAAATTCCACCAGCTGCATAATGACCTTCGGCCACAAAAAAAATGCTGCGGCCGAGAACACCGCGGTCGGGAAAAGCCTGTAGCCACGGCCCTTGGTGAAATTCCTGGTATTCGTTTAGAGAGCGGTTGGCGCCAATGCCGCTGGGGCCATACCAGCGAAACTGCGGGCGCCAATAGTGTTCTTGTTCCATGCTGTCCAGTGTTTGGCCATCATAGCGCCGCATCCCGGATATCATGGCCATGACCAATTGCATCGTCTGGCGCGAAACCAAGGTATCTTGTTCCAGCAGCTTCACGCCATCGTTAGTACGTAGCGGGGGTACGCGTCCTCCTTCAGCGCCACGAGCGGGTGGCAACAACTGAAAACCCCCCTGGCGCAAGAGGGCCAACAGATACAAGATCAGGTAGGATTCGCTGATCTTGCCATCCTCCAAAACACAAGACGTTATAAGGATTTAGGCAGTAGCGTAAAAGTTACTACGCGAGTTGACAAATGGGATTCTCATGACATATTAACTGCATCTCAAGCAAGAGGAGTAAGTCATGAAAACCCCAAGAGAATATTACCCGAAGAATGCAATTGTGTACACCTTTGAGCAAGAAAGCTGTCCGGAATGCGCAGGGAAAGCGAAGTGAAAACTTGCCTGGATACTTTGCTTCAGCATCGCCCAGACTTGCGCCTGTTTGAATTGCGGCAAGGATTGCAATAGGCGTTGCTCTCCGCTCAGTCTGACTATACTGAGATGCGTCAGGCAGCCGATTGGCTGGATCAAATTGCCGATTTGTTAGACCCTGAAGGGAAACCTGAGCGCTCCTCTGCTCAAGTGCAACAAGAACTCTTTTCCTATCTGGACGATATCACCCTGCAGGGTCAAGATTCCCCCCGTCTAGCTGAAT
>PIVW01000823.1 GCA_003353825.1 Chloroflexota bacterium | reverse complement strand
TTGCGTCAGGGCTGTACCGGTCTCGTAACCACAGGCGCTGCACAATCGAATCACTGTCGTCAGACGGCTGCCGCTGCCGCGCGCATAGGGTTGCCCTGTCATTTAGTCTTGCGCGGTGAGCCGAACGATCGGCCGGGCGGTAACCTGATCCTCGATAGGATATTGGATGCGAGGCTGTATTGGGCAGGTTCTGCCGATACCACTGATGCGATGGAGTCTGTTGTGTCTGGGCTGAAAGCGTCGGGCCGACATCCCTACGCCATTCCTTTAGGTGGTTCGACACCTGTGGGGGCCGTGGGATACGCCTTTGCCTGGTGTGAAATGGTTGAGCAAGCACGAAAGATTGAGATCGACTTCGATGCTGTCGTGTTTGCCAGCAGTTCCGGCGGCACTCAGGCCGGCTTGAGTATCGGCGCCGGTGAGACAGGTTGGTCTGGAACCTTGCACGGCATTTCGGTTGATCACGACCTGGCAAGTTTAGACGAAATCACATCCGACCTGACGGCGATGACTGCCGAACTGCTTGAGGTCGCACAACCCTATCCGGTTGAAGTTCACGACGCATATCTCGGGGCTGGCTATGGCGTTCTTGGCGAGGTGGAACGAGATGCGATTTTGGCTATGGCGCGCAACGAAGGCATTCTGCTGGATCCGGTTTACACAGGTCGCGCCCTGGCCGGTTTGATCGACCAGGTCAGGAAAGGTCATCTACGGGGGCGTGTTTTATTTTGGCACACAGGGGGAACTCCTGCGCTTTTCGCCTATGAGAACGAGTTGCGGTAAGGGCTTAGGACAGAATAACTTGCCGATTTGCTTCCTGCAATGACGATAGAGGTCCGCCCCTCAACTTGAGAGGGCTTGCGTCCGTCAGGTATAATGCAACTCAGAATGACACTTCTCTTGATGTACACCTTGCAAAGCATTGGCTTCATTCTTAATTTTAACGTGTCACACAATTTACAGGAAACTACGAATGGAAATCACTTGGTACGGTTTGGCTTGCTTTAGAGTTCGCAGCCGGGGATTATCGGTTATTACTGACCCTTTTGATAGTAGCGTGGGGGTGTCTCTGCCCCGATTGCGTGCTGATGTTGTTACAATCAGCCATGATGTTCCCGGCCACAATAATATCTCTGCTGTGCGTGGTAACGACCACGTGTTCAAAGGGCCCGGTGAATACGAAGTGAATAGTGTTTTTATAACCGGTGTACCAACGTTCCACAAAGGCAAAGCGGGTGAACGCGACCGTAATACATCCTTCGTGTATGTGTTCAATGATGGCACCGTTTGCCACCTCGGTGATATAGGGGTTTTGCCCAGCCGGGAGCAAGTGGAACTGTTAAGTGGTGTCGATATCCTCCTACTGCCGGTTGGTGGCGGTGATATTCTGGATGCTGCCAAAGCAGTGGAAATAGTAACTGAACTGGAACCCCGAGTGGTGATTCCAATGCACTATCAGCAGCCAGCTATTGCAATTACGTTGGATGAGGTCGATAAATTCCTGAAGGAAATGGGGGTTCCTGCACCTGATGTCATCCCAACATTGAAGATCGGCAAGAGTGATCTGGCCGACGAAGAAACACGGGTGGTGCTTTTAGCGCCCCAAGGAGTAGGCGAATGAGAAAACACATACTAGCTGTCCTGATCATGCTGCTGGGTTTGACTCTGGCAGCCTGCGGTGGTGGTGACGCCCCCACCGCTGTAACCGCCCCCGCCGATTCAGATAGCCCCGCGCAAGGGCAGATAGGATCGGCGCAGACAGCATTGGATGCAGGTGATTACGAGCAAGCAATTCAGGAATTCAGAGCGGTTATCGACTCGAATCCATCATTAGATGCATATTTCGGGTTGGGTAACGCCCTTACGCGGCAGGGATTGCTGCTTGAAGCGCAAGCAGCTTATGAACAGGCGTTGCAGATCAATCCTAACCATACGGCGACGCTCTCAAACCTTGGTGTCTCCTACTACCAGCAGG
>PIVW01000272.1 GCA_003353825.1 Chloroflexota bacterium | reverse complement strand
AAATGGGCGGTGGCATGTTGGCTCCAGGCTTCTTCGTCCTGATTCCGGGCATAGAGTGTCAGCTCCAAGCTATCGGAATCGCCTGATTGCGGTTTCAACACCGTCTGCAACCAGCGACCATCAGCTTCCGCCAACTTCAAGGGAGCGGTGATCTGCAGATCATGTACCGTCAGTGGCCTGTCCTGTTGCAGAGTCGCGGCCAGGGTCAGTTCCACATAAGCGGCGCCCGGGAAGAGTGTGTGTCCAAAGACACGACGGTCGCCCGGCCACAGGGGATTGTCGATAGTGAGATGTTGTTCAAAGCGTTGCTCGCTGCTGCCGGCAGTACGTAGTTTTACACCCAGCAGGGGATGGAGGGAGGAAAGGTGTCTCTGTACTTGTGATTTGGTTTCGATCCAATAGCGTTTTCGCTGGAAGGGATAGGTGGGCAGCGTCACTTTGTGATGATTGTAGTCCCGCTCAAAGCCGGTCCAGTCCACATCCACATCCTGCGTGTAAAGTTGTGCTAATGTTTGCAGCATTTGCTGCCAGTCATCTTGCCCTCGCCGCAAGCTGGGCAGCCACAAGCCCTCATGTTCGGGCAGGCACTGTCGTCCCATACCCAACAACACCGGCTGCGGCCCTACTTCGACGAAGGCTGTCACCTCCTCCTGGGACAACGCCTCCATGCCGTTGGCAAAACGCACCGGCGCCAAGACATGCTCCACCCAATAGGTCGCATCCGCCATTTCCTCGCCCGCCCGTTCTCCGGTTACGTTGGAGATGATGGGCATGTGTGGTTTGTGGTAGCTCACCTGTGCTGCCGCCCTCTCGAACTCAGCCAGCATCGGCGCCATCAGGGGTGAGTGGAAGGCGTGGGATACCTGTAGAGGTAGGGTTCGGATCTCCGCTGCCTGCAATGCTTGGACAATGGCCTCTATGGCAGCGCCATCTCCTGAGATGATTGTATTTCGAGGTCCGTTGATTGCGGCAATGGAAACCGTATCGGCATAGCCAGAGACATACGGACGCACTGTTTCCTCAGCGGCCATGACCGCCACCATGGCCCCGCCCACAGGCAACGCCTGCATCAGTTTTCCTCGGGTGGCGATGAGGTTGAGCGCCTCTTCCAGGCTGAAAACACCGGCCACACAAGCGGCGACGTACTCGCCGACGCTGTGCCCCAGCACCACGTCTGGTCTGATGCCCCATGACTGCCATAGTTCGGCCAGGGCATATTCCAGGGCAAATAGCGCCGGTTGGGTGTAGGCTGTCTGGTCGAGTAATGCCGCCGCTTCATCTGCGCCGAAAAGCACCTCCAGCAGTGACGTCTTCAGCAGCGGTTCCAGGATATCTGCGCAGCGCTCCAAGGTACTACGGAAGGTTGGTTGCGTTTCATAGAGCTGCTGGGCCATGCCGGCGTATTGCGAACCCTGACCCGTGAATAGCCAGGCTGTCTTCGTCGTTGTTCCAGCCTGACCAATGTAGAGATCGGTGGCAGTTTGACCCTGCGTCAGGGCCTGAAGTTGTTGCAGTAAGGCCTCAGTGGTCTCAGCCGTTAAAGCAGCGCGCTGAGCGAAGTGGCTGCGTCCCGCCCCGGCGGTGTAACAGAGGTCGGCAAGGGAGATGTCGTTGTGTTCATGCAGATGCTGTAGATATCGTTCGGCTAACACAGGCAGTGCTGTCTCTGTTTTGGCTGATATCGGCAACACATGCCAGGACCGCTCGGGTGGTTCTGGTTCGGATGTTGGGGAGGGAGGGACGGCCGGCGCCTGTTCGATTACCACATGGGCATTGGTGCCACTGAACCCAAACGAACTCACTCCCGCCACTGCGCTTCTGCCGTTACCTATCGGCCAGGTCGTGATCCCATCGGTTACCTTGACCGGCAACTCCTCCCACGGGATGTGAGAGTTGGGTGTATCAAAGTGCAAATGCGGAGGAATGACGCCATGCTGCATGGCCAGCACCACCTTGATCACCCCCGCCACGCCCGCCGCTGCTTCGAGATGACCTATGTTGGTCTTGACCGAACCAATGAGCAGCGGTTGTTCAGGGTCACGATCCTGGGTCAACGCCTTCGCTGCTGCCAGCACCTCAATCGGGTCACCCAGACTGGTGCCGGTGCCATGACATTCCAGATAGCTCACCTCTTTGGCAGCGATGTTCGCCTGAGCCCGGGCATCGGCAATCACCCCCTCCTGGCTGGGTCCGTTGGGTACCGTGAGCCCGCTGCTGGCGCCATCCTGGTTGACGGCGCTGCCACGGATGACCGCCAGAATGGGGTCGCCGTCTCGTTCAGCGGTGGAAAGTGGTTTGAGCACCAACACCCCACAGCCCTCGGCCCGTACGAATCCGTCCGCAGCCGCGTCAAAGGTCTTGCAGCGCCCATCGGGACTCAACATACGGGCCTTACTGAAGTTGACCAACGCATCCGGAAGCAAGATGGCGTTCACCCCCCCAGCCAGGGCTAGTTGGCATTCGCCACGACGTAGTGAGATGCATGCCTGATGCAATGCTACCAGGGAGGATGAACAGGCCGTATCTATGGCCAGGCTCGGCCCCTGTAGCCCCAACAAAAAGCTCAGCCGTCCGGTGGCTGTGCTATGGGCGTTGCCAGTAGCCAGATAGGCATCGATGCTTTCAAGACCAGCAGCCCGCACGATCTGGCCATAGTCGTTGCTGCATAGCCCCATGAACACCCCGGTCTGGGAGTTACGCAGACCATCAGCTTGGATACCTGCCTGTTCCAGTGCTTCCCATGAGACTTCCAACAAGAGCCGTTGCTGGGGGTCCAGGGTCACTGCTTCTCTGGGCGCAATACCAAAGAACTGAGGGTCGAAACGGTCGATGTCGTCGATAAAGCCGCAGTAGCGGGTGATCATCTTGCCCGCTGCTTCAGGGTCGGGATCATAATAGGCATCGATGTCCCAACGAGCGGCCGGCACCTCTGTGATCGCATCAACGCCCTCTTCCAGCAACCGCCAAAACGCCTGGGGATTGGCTGCACCTGGAAAACGACAGGACAAGCCGACAATGGCTATGGCCTGCTCTTGTTCAGCCCTGCCTGACTCTGTGCTGGGCAAGAGCAGTTCTGGCACAGGAAGCACCTGTTGGCCTAACCTCTCCAGCAAGAAGGACGCCAAGGTATGGATGTCAGGATAGTCGAAGAGCAGGGTAGAGGACAGCGACACCGCCTCACCCAATTGACTCTGAAGGCGGTTACGCAACTCAACCGCCATCAACGAGTCCATGCCCAGATCGAAAAAGCCGGTCATGATCGCCGGTGCGGTCGCAAGATGCAGAACACGCTGCACCTCTGCACCAAGATATTCTTCGAGCAGCCCTAGCTTTACTTGTTGTGGCGCCTGCCGCAGCCGCTCGACGATGCCCCCGATACGGCGAGGGTGAATGACCGTTGTGACCAGTTCGCTGATGAAGGGCGGCATGCCCGTGGTTGTCTGCTGGGCAAATATCGCCCAGTCAACCGGCATCACTCCCACCTGGGTGGCGCCGTCTGCCAAAATACGCGCCAGCGACTCAATGCCCTGTTGTGGCTCGATCCAGCCCAGACCCGCTTGCGCCAGTTGCCTTTCTATGCGTCCCTGGCGCTGAGCCGCCGCCCCGATCTGCGACCACGCCCCCCAGTTGATGGTTTGGGTCGGCAGCCCTCTTCGTCTACGGTCCCAGGCCAGTTGATCCAGAAAGACACTGGCCGCCGCGTGGTTGGCTTGACCATGGTTGCCCAACAGCCCAGCACTGCTGGAGTAGAGCACGAACAGGTCCAGATCCAGGTTCGCAGTTAGCCGATCCAGATGCCACGCACCCAGAACTTTCGGCCGTAACACGGCAGCGAAGCTTTCCCAATCCTGATTGAGTAGCGCCGCATCTCGTAACACGCCCACTGAGTGGAACACCCCTTTCAGCGGAGGCAGTTCCGTTTCGATCTGCTGCAGGATGTGTTCGACTGTATTGGCGTCGGCCACGTCACCGAGTATGACCTCCACTTCCGCGCCCGCTGCTCGTAGTTCGGCAATGACTACCTCTGCAGGTTGCGTCGGGGATGAGCGTCCGTTGAGCACCACATGCCTGACCCCTTGCCCCACCAACCACTGCGCCGTCGCCAAGCCCAACCCGCCCAGCCCTCCGGTAATCAAGTAACTGCCTGCATCCGTCACCGGTGCGCCGCTGAACACCGCCGGCGCCAACACCAGCTTGCCTATATGCTGGGCCTTCTGCATCTGCTCAAAGACCCTTTTCGATTCAGAGAGCGGATAGATTGTATGTCGTAGCGGTTTCAGCTCGCCGCTCTCCATGCGTTGAAGCACCCTCGTCAGGCATTGGATGGGCTCAGACGGACGCTCGACCAATAGCTGATCGACTGCCAGGATATGGTAGGCTACATCGGGGCGGGCCGCTTCCATTTGTTCGTCCGTCCAGATCGCTCGCTTGCCGATCTCGACAAAGCGCCCTTTCTGGTCCAAGGTCTTCAGCGTGGAATCGATAAATCCCTCACCGGTAAGGCTGTTGAGCACCACATCAACGCCCTGCCCGTCCGTGTCAGCCAGGATCTGTTCGCCGTAGTCGGTGGTGCGGGAGTTATAGATGTGGGTGATACCCAACGAGTGCAGATAGTCCTGTTTGGGGGCACTGGCTGTGGCGTAGATGTCAGCACCAAGGGCTTGGGCCAATTGGATCGCAGCCAGGCCTACACCACCGCTGGCTGCATGGATCAACACCCGTTCGCCCCCCTGGAGTTGAGCCCAATCAAAGGCTAGTTGAGCGGTGACAAAGGCAATGGGTATAGTCGCCGTCTCGCTATGACGCAGTGACGCCGGTTTATGCGCCAGGCCAGCGCTCTCTGTGTTGAGTTGATTGGCGAACGCACCTGCCCCAAATCCCATCACGGCATCGCCGGCAGCAAACTTTTCTACATCGGCGCCCACTGCCGTGACGATGCCCGAGAACTCTCCACCTAAAGGGCCGGCATCGCCCGGATAGAGGCCGAGGGCATTGAGCACATCTCGGAAGTTCAGCCCGGCGGCACGGACGGTAACCTGCACTTCTCCCTCACCAGGCGGCGATAACGACTCTTCGATCCAGCTTAGCCCCTCGATGGTTTCCTCTTCACCTTTGGCAAGATGGTATCTGGCATCAGGATCCGTTAACTTCGGTAATTGGGTTTCGCTGCGGTTCAATCTCGCCACCAGGCGATCACCGCTCCGCAGCACGATCTGGTCTTCCTGATCGGGATACAATAGCTCAACGATAAGCTTCTCCAGTTGAGCCCTAGATTCGGGGGCGCCGTAACTTATTGCCGGGTCCAGGTCGATGCAACGGCACTGCAGTTCGGGATGCTCTAACGCCAGTGTTTTGCCCAGCCCCCAAAGTGGCGCCTGACTGAGATCGCCAGCCCTCTGCCCTGCAAGTACTTGTCCTCCCTGGGTGATCAGCCATAACCCCCTTTGCGGGAGGCGCTCTTCACGTAACATGGCTTGAACCAGCGCCAGCGTGCTGGCATTGCTGGTATGGATATCTGCCCACAAGGCAGTGTTATCGGAGGCTTCACGCTGGTCACCCTCTGCTCCCCACATATGCACCACTCCCCGCAACGGTAGATCCGGTTCTGCGCTCTCCTCCAGCAGTTGTCGCCAGTCATCGACTTCGACGCCCAGGCGATAGTGGTTTTCACCCAATACGTCGTACTGCCCTCCATACTCGACCAGCACGCTCTCCTGTCCGTATTCGGCCAGCCGCTCAGCCAGCGCCTCTCCCACGCCCCACTCATTTCCTAGAATCAGCCACTGCCCGGGCGTTTGCTCCATCTTCACCTCGTCCGCTCCTCGGGCGATGATGATCCCTTGCTGATTTAGTGCTTTGGGACTGAGCAATTGAGGCTGGTTGAAACCCTGGCTTTCCAACAGCTCTGCCCAACGTCCGTAGTCCAGCAAGGCGTAATCGCGGCGCCAGGTATCCTCAAAACGCCACCAGCCATCCAGCAGTCCAAAGGTCAGATCCAGCCATGCCTGCGGTTCTAAGCCCTCCAGTAATAAAAGCAACCCTTCCGGTGCCAACAATCGCCGTACATGGCTTAAAGTTTCCTCGATGTCCCGCGTGGCGTGGAGGACATTGGCCGCCACCACTAGGTCGTAGCGGTGGGCCTCAAAGCCTTGTTCAAGAGGGTCTTGCTCGATGTCGAACACCTGATAAGTAATGAACGGATAAGCCTCAAAGCGCTCTTCTGCCGATGCAAAAAAGGCCGCCGATATATCACTATAGACATACTCTGTGAGCTCCGCCGGCAGTTCTGGTAATATGGAAGCACTGGCGCCACCGGTGCCTGCCCCGATCTCCAACACCCGCAGCCGGCGCCCTTCTGGCAGCGACTTGAGAGCGGTGCGGATCGTCTTTTGCATGGCGTCGTTGTAGAGCCGCAGCAACGGCGCATCCCGGTAGAGATCCTCAGCTCGGATTCCCTGTTCGGGAAATAGCAGTCCTAGTGGGTCGCGGCGGCCGCTTAGCACATCCGCCAACTCTGCACCACATCGCCCCAACAACGTGAGTTCGATCTGGCCATAGGGGTACTGCTGCAGAGCCTGCGCTTCAGCACCGGCATCTCTGGCGCTTAGGCCTCGTTTGACCTGCCATCCCTTGTCACTTACTTGCAGGACTCCATTCTCCCCCAAGATCGCCAGTAGACGCTCGCTCAACTTGCGGTGGCTATCCACGATCCCCAGTTCTTGCCGAACCTGGGTGCTCGTGATCTGCTCTCCCTGAGCATAGGCCCAGCCCAAGTCCAGAAACGCTTGTTCGATGTAGCCCACGCTCAATCTTTCCAGTACGTGTGGAAGACTCACTTCCTCAATATCCGGCACTGATTCGGCCAACCACAACACTCCCTCGCCTGCTTGATCCGCAGTCAAGGTAGCTGTTTCGGGCCAGAAACTGCTGGCCTCTATGCCATCCATCAACGCCTGTGGACGCCAACTCACCTGGTATAGCCAGTCGTCGATCTGTTTTCCTTGGGCAGCCAGCATCATCTGTCGAGTCGCCCGCTTCGCCACCATGTTCTCGAAGTAGCCCAGTATAGCACCGTCGCTGTCAAACAACCATAGATCGGCGCTCAAAACATCATCACCCTTCTCATCTCTCTGCTGGGCGTAACAATACACTTGCTTCGGTAGTGAATCGGATAGGTGCAAACGTTTCAGCTCGAACGGTACGTAGGCGCTGTCGCCCATCATTTCAACCAGCCCTCCCATCACCTGCAGGCAGCCGTCGAGCAGGGCCGGATGGCATACCAAACCGGTATGGCTGAGGTCGGACCCTAGCCGAACTTCTGCAAGCGCCTCTCCTTGCCCACGCCAGAGCCGGTGAACTACTTGAAATTCCGGACCGTAATCTATACCTATTTTCGCTGCCTGTTCATAGTATTGCTCGACTGAGCGCTCCTGCAATTTCTCCAGCACTTCCTGTAACGTAAGCGGAGCGGTCAAAGCCTCGTTGCCAGCCTCGATCTGTCCCTGAGCATGTAATTGCCATACGGTTTCTGGGTGGCGGCGGCTGAAGAGTTCGAAATGCCTACCCCCTTGTGCGGTGTTTGCCGACAAGATCAGTTGCACCTCAATAGTTTCGTCATCACTATCATCACTATCATCAACAAGCTCTTCCAGGATCAGGGCCTGAGGAATGCTCACCTGATGTAATGTGGCAGGCAGGGAACTTGCGCTCAACGCCTGGCATAGATAAAGTGCGCCAGGCGCAACCACGCGCTCGAAGACCCGATGGTCACCCAACCAGGGCTGTGCGTTTAGACTGAGCGTTTGGGTATAGCTAACTTCACCTGAGGCCGACTCGTGCCGTATGCCCAATAGCCCGGTAGCGCTGGCATCGTGGGACTTTGCCGAGACGTTGACCCAATAGCGTTTTCGCTCGAAGGGATAGGTGGGCAACGTCACTTTGTGATGATCGTAGTCCCGCTCAAAGCCGTCCCAGTCCACATCCAAGCCTTGCACATACAACTGCCCCAATGTTTGCAGCATTTGCTGCCAGTCATC
>PIVW01000271.1 GCA_003353825.1 Chloroflexota bacterium | reverse complement strand
TCAGTCGACCATTGCGGATATTCATCGCGATAGACCGGGTCGGCGGTTATTGGCCAGGGGTCGGACTCACCATCGCTGTCTATCAGCCAGATACGTCGCAGCCATAGTGTGTCTTCACCGCTCTCCAGATCGACCTCCCCTGGGTCGGGCATGCCGCTGTAAGCCAGCGATTCACCATCAGGCGACCAGGCTGGCTGTATGGCGACTTGGTCAGCAGGTGTGAGAGCTTGATTGGCCAGGGCAATGCGCTTATTTGTCCAGGGCGGACCTCCGCCAGACGTAACGGCAACTGCATTCTGCGAGCCATAGGCGCTATCGGGTGGTGCTGAAGCGATGTCACCGATGAACCACCACGAGATATCACCGCTGACGAGACTGGGACCGAGGGTCGATGTCGGATCAACAGGCAGCAGCATCAGATCGATGGCATCGGGGAGGAATGAATCGATGGGGCGAGGGCCATACCAGAACAGCAGTTGATCCCCTTGAGGTGACCAGCCGCCTATTTGCAGCGATCCTTGCTCCATCATATCGGCGCTAAGGAGCGTCATCGGTTCACCACCGTTGGCGGACACAATGCGTATCTCGTTGAACAGCTTTTTAGCGACAGGGTCAAATCTCGACCACTCGTAAGCTAGCCATTCGCCATCCTTGCTCCAAGTCGGACGTCCAGGATGAGCGTCGGGGTCTGGGGCCAGGAGAAGGGTTGATTCCGCTTTATCAGCCGCCCACAGACGCAGATGTGTCACACCCGATCCGATGTTTAATGCCAATCGATCCTCTGTGGGCGACCAGGCAAAGAAGTTGACGGGAGCGCCTGACTCGACCGCCGTTGCCTGGTTCTCGGTCATCGAATACACCCACAGCTGGCTATCCAGCTTGCGAAATGCCAGCCACTGGCCGGAGTACGACCATGTTGGCGAATGATAGACGCCATCTTCAGTGATGCGCTGTTCTTCGCCATCAGGCAGTCGCTTGAGCCAGATATTGCCGTCGAGCACGTAGGCGATAGTGCCCAACCCATCCATACTCGTGAGTGCAGCATTGATGTGAGGATCATCAGGTAGTGCAAGGGGAGGGATGCAGGCAGTCAAGAGGCAGAGGAGTGTCAATATACCGGGGGAAAGAAGTAATCGTTTCATAGCCTGTATTCTAGAGGATCGGGCGACAGATTTCGAGCACTTAAGTGCTTGGATCGACAGCGAATTGCCAGATTGCCTGTCGCCACAGCCATACCATGGTGATCACGGTGAGCGTTATGCCCGCCAACCAGGTACGATGATAACCGATGGCAGTTTGCCACGGTGGGCCACCCAACCATAAATCAGGTAATCGCAAAGTGGCGATGGCGATAACGATCAGAAGAATTGCGTAAATGAGTGCACTGAGAGCCAGACGCAAAGGTACAATCGAACGCCAACCGACCTTTCGAATTTGCCACAAAAAGGTAGTCGCGCATACCGCTAACACAAACATGCTGGGTATGTACACCCCGGGGCGAGTGCCAAAGAAATCGTCTAGTGTTCTTTGCCAGGTGGTGGTTTCAGGTGGGGTTATGTCCCAGGCGCCCCAGGGAGCGAGCACCGCTTCGGTAAACACAGTCAGCCACATCAACACGAGTAACCAGGCGCCGATCAAAAGCAGGCAGGCGCCGATAAATTGGAAGGTTTGCTTTCGTACATGGTGCGTGATTTTTTTTTGAGGCATGATCTTCTCCTGAAATAATGATCAACGGTACGAATCGATGCCAAGATACGGCATACAGTTACAGCAATCGAATCCCTATAACAAAAATACAGCTTGAACCAGAAACAGGGCACTCAAAATCGAGAAATGCCTTGCCAGCTTCGCAATCATAGACAGGCATCTCCAACCTTACGGAAGAAGACGTTGTCCCGCCGAAATTGGTTCCCTAACTTCGACCCTATCCACAATAATCCACCCACTGTAAGTCTACATCGTTATATGCTTCGGTTTCACGACATCAGAAGCTTCGACACCTTCAAACAATGAAAATAACCCCGCATCTGGGTGCCAACATTGCAAGGTATCTCGATCAAACCCAGGCAATGCCAACAGGAAGTAGGTGAGCAAACCGGCTCGATCTCGTGGCCTCAGATCATAGCGTAAATCATGAAGATACTTGGTGAGCACCCCTGTCGGTAATCCTAACCGTGGCGCGTAAGCCCGGGCGATCTCAGGGATGTGCGCCAGCCCCTCGGCTTTGCTCTCGTACAGCGCCGGGACGATGCTATAGTCGGAGATGAGAGGCAAGGCTTGGCGGCGGACCGCCCACAGGGCAAACACAAAGGGCAGTCCCGTCCATTTCAACCACTCGTCTCCCAAATCAAAAGCATAGGGCTGACCCCGGCCCGGAATCTGACGGTGATGGGCGGATTCGATCAGGGCGTCATCGCCGATGAGTAGTGCCGCAGAAGCCCGCCGCAACATATGGTCGAGATTTTGCGCTTCACTCGTATAACGTGGTTGCACCTGCCAGAACTGCTCGGCCAGGATTTTCACCAACTCCACCGATGTCGCCGATTCATTCGATAGGGCGATGCGCACATCATCCAGTTCGCGCGGATCGGCCATCCAACTGAAGAGCAGAACCGTCTTGACAGCGCCGATAGTAGCAATAGAAAGATCAGGCAGGATGGCGACTTGATCGGCCAGCTCGGCTGCGGCGATACAGCTCACAGGCGCCAGATCGATTTCACCGGCTGCCAGGGCTCGATTGAGTTCGGTCGGTACCCCGCGCCGAAAAGCAACGGGCAGGCCTGCCAGCCGTTCTTCGAGACGATAATATTGGGGTTCGACATTGAGATAGTCGATGATGCCGATGGTGAGTGGGCGCGTTGTCATGTGAATGACTTTGCTGCTACAGATATCTATCGAGCATCTGGGACAAGCGCTATCAATCCGCGTAGGGCTTGATTCACGGCATCAGAATCTTGGAAGTACTCCCGAACGTCTGGCTCTAGCATGATCGCGCCCTCTTCGAGAGTGAAGTAGTGCACTTCAACTGAGCCATCCTCTTTGAGAATTCTCACTGTGTGCCCTTCGCGAAAAGCTTGGTAATACTTGCCACGGATACCACCAGACATTTCAGAGAAATCATATTCTGGCAGCATATTTTCTTGCGGTTTCACCGCCATCTGGGGATCAGAATCCTTTTTCATAGAATTGTCGTTCTTTGCTTGTTGTATTTCGGCAACTAATGATACGTATTGCATCGCCACGTTCTGTGTGTATGACAACGAGGATACGATTCTTCACAGACAACCCGATACTGATGAATCGCTCTTCGCTCTGAGAGTGCTCGCTGTCTGAGAAAATCATCTGGAAGGGATCGTTAAAGACCGACTTAGCTTCTTCAAAGCTAACATCATGCTTTTGAAGATTGGCCTTATCCTTGACTTCGTCCCATTCAAAGACAAGTTCCATTATATCATACTCACTTAATGAGATCGCATCGTCAGTTTAACTCGATATGGGCGATCTTAATTTCGCCACGCCTGGTGCGATGGCTATCGGGAGCGTAGGATTCAATGGATTGGTCATAGATCTCGACCGTGTTGTAGAGCGTATCCCGTTCGACCGGGGTTTTGCCAACGGCCTTGATCAGGCGCAACAGGTCGAATTTATCAAGTTGCTCTTCGGTTGTGGCGCCGGCGTCGTGGTAGATTTTCTCCTCGACCACGGTGCCGTCGATATCATCGGCGCCGAATTGCAGGGCAAGCTGGGCGATAGGCGGTGTCAGCATGATCCAATAGGCCTTGATGTGGGCGAAATTATCCAACATGATGCGGCTGATGGCGATGGTCTTGAGGGTGTCATGCGCAGTGGTCCAATCGAGGCGGCGGCCCAGATTGTTGTTTTCGGGATGATAGCGCAAAGGGATGAAGGTATTGAATCCTCCCGATTTATCCTGCTGCTCTCGCAGTTGCACGAGATGATCCACCCTGTGTTCGTAGCGCTCGATATGACCGTATAGCATGGTGGCGTTGGTACGCAATCCCAGGCGATGGGCAATGCCATGAATGGCCAGCCAGGTTTCGGCGTCCGCTTTTTCGGGACATATCTTGTTGCGAATCTCAGGATGGAAAATCTCAGCCCCACCGCCCGGCATCGATCCCAGTCCGGCATCGATCAGCCGCTGCAAAACGGTCTCTTGATCCAGGCCGGTGAGCTGGGCGAAGAAATCGATCTCGACAGCGGTAAAGGCTTTGAGGTGCACCCAGGGATAAGCTTTCTTCAAGGCACTCAGTACCTCCTCGTAGTACTCGAATCCCAACACCGGATGTAAGCCACCGACGATATGAAATTCGGTCACGCGGGGATGCACATCTGGGCGGATGCGCTCGACGATCTGTGCGGGCGTCCAGGTGTAGGCACCCGGGGCCTCTTCCGTAAAGCGGGCAAATGAACAAAAGTTACAGTGGAAGGCGCAGACATTGGTGGGGTTGATGTGGCGATTCTGGTTGAAGTAAACGTAATCGCCGCCATTCATGCGCGTGTTTACCAGGTCGGCAAGTTGGCCGATGGTGAGCAGATCATGGCTTTGATATAGCCGCAGCCCGTCGTCATACGACAAGCGCTCGCCGGCCAGGACCTT
This sequence comes from Chloroflexota bacterium, assembly GCA_003353825.1. Next base: position 3,426 of record PIVW01000271.1, on the reverse strand, counting down.
AGCGATGATGTCGGATAGTTCTTGACTTTGGGTTGTAGGGGGGGGTAGGGTTTCGAACATGGTGGGAGGTAAAGGATTGGAGAATAGAGAATAGAGAATAGAGATTGGAGATTCGATAGATCCCAAATGTAGCTTATCGATGTGATCGTAGACTTGGTATCCGTAGATCGGTAGACCGAGAAATGCAGCCGAAGCGGAGGCGGCGGCGCAAACTGCCGGGTTTTCTGGTTTTTTAGTTTCCTGGTTTACAGCACGAAACCGAATTTGGTATTGAATTCGGAACCGCTGGAATGTGCGGGAGCGCCTTAAGGAGTTATGTGAATCGCACCTAATGTCGCGTAGTCACTGCTACTTTCGGTGGTAAATCGCTCTCCAGTTGCGGGATCGTACCATCCGGCAATCAGTGTGTAACCGGCGGATGGGGCATTGGGCGGTATCCATAAGGCCACCGCCGTGTTATAGATCTCGCCGAGCTGCCAGGTGCTTGTGGGATATGGCCGGTCGAATTGAGCAATGGGCGCTGCATCTGTGGGAAGGAGTTGCACAAATAAATGGGCATCTGGTAGGTTTTCACCGCTCAGCCAGCGGAGGTCGAGGGAGAGTATGCTGCCGGGGGAAGTTCGGTGTGTTGAGATTGAAGCCTGATCGAGTGTAAATAACGAAGGGTTTCCCCATACCTGACCGGAGTCAAGGGATTGTGTGGGTAACATCGTGCCATATCTGAGCAAGCGGAAGTCATCATACCACTGATCGGTTGCAAGATAGGTATGCTCATTCAGCCACAATTCGACGGCATTGCTTGGATCTGCAGGAGGAAGACCGGCCGTTACCAGATAAAGGGTGCCAGCTGTTCCGGTAGCTTCGCCCAACAGGCGTTCGGTCTCAGGTCGGAGCGGGTCCTCTTGAGCAAAACCAAGGATAGGCAGATCGCCGTTGTAACGATTCATGGGGATCTGGTAATGGTAAGGAGCGACGGTGACCAGTGTATCGCCAAGACGAGCACCCCGATCGATTTCATTCAGAATAGCAGAGTATCCGCTATTGTCGGTGCCGTAGCGTTCACTTTGAGCATAGGCATGTAGTGTGAACCAGGTAAAGGGGATGAGTGCCAACACGAGAATGGCCGGCAGCCATCCCGGTGAGCGCCCTCGCCACCAACGCACTAGCTGCCATCCGCCCACGATGACTATCCCCAAACCAATGACCGGAACCCACCAAACCACCTGGTTGGGCTGGAACCAGGCGAAATCGAGGATGTCGGCCCAGGCCTGTCTAACCAGCAAATGGATCTGGCCGACGACAGGGCTGTGCAAGGGATTGCTCGTTGCAGGGGCACCATAGCGCAGGGGATCGGTCCAATCTGTGGGATAAAGACCCCGTAGCTCGATTTCCCACAAGACGTAGTTGGCGCTAACGGCTAAGAGTTGGATCAACGCCGACAACGCCACGGCGATCCAGATAATCCAGCGATAAGTGCCTGCGAGCAAGGGGGCCAGCCACAGTACCAGATAAGGCGCCAATGGCACCAGAAAACGTGGTCCCCAGGCGAAACCGCCCCACCATATCCACCATTTGGCGAAGACAAAGACTAGAATGACGCTAATGACCCCGGTCAACAGAGCTTCGGGCCGGTGACGACGATAGAAAGGGATGAACCCGATCAAGGATAGTAGGGTCAGTGGCTGGTGGAAGAGCAGGCCGCGATAAGGGCTGAAGAGCAGGCCGTATAGCCCGGCGAGCAAAGGGCCATTAAATCCTTCACCCGATTCAAAGTGGTAACCGCTGTCCAGAGGATGGCCAAAACGGAGGTTGTTATACCAGAGCAAGAAGAGAGCGGTCAGGGCGAGGGGGGCAGCTAAGGCCAGCGAATGACTGAAGCGAAGGGCGATAGCCCAGAGCAGCATAGCGGTGGCAATCGTGATCAGGGCGTTGGCCAAAAAAGTCGTCTGCAACAAACCGATAGCAGGGGTGAATCGGGCCAGATAACGGATGGGGACATAAGCCAGGGCCGGGCTACGCCCTTTTTGCTATAGACATGGCCGTCGTCGCCCCAGGCGCCCAGCACTTCAGCCTGCGAATTTATCCATTGGCTCCAGGCGATTGCATCAGTATCCCAGGCGCCGACGCGGGCCAGATTGTCGGTCACGCTGTATAGTGACACCTCGTCGATGATATGAAAACCGCCGGAGCCGGTGATCAGGTAGAGGGTGAAGAGAAGGGTGGCGAGGGTGAGTTGCGTGTTGCGTGAGTGTGTGTCGTCATGTCTTGCATAAGGTTTTCGATTGCGACGATCAATGCAACAGGGTTCAGCTTGCCCAGAGGCCGAGCAGGGTGGCGACGAGGGCGATAACACTGATGTAGCCGTTCATGGTAAAAAAGGCCAGGTCGACTTTGCTCAGATCGTCGGGTTTGACCAGCGAATGTTCGTAGATCAGTAACCCTGCCACGATCGCTATTCCCACCCAGTAGGGCCACCCCAGCCCCATCACTATGCCCACCGCGATCATAAGTAACACCGTCAGGACATGGAATATCTTCGAGATACGCAGGGCGGTGGGGATGCTGAAGCGGGCGGGGATGCTGTGAAGGCCTTCTTCGCGATCGATAGCTACATCCTGGCAGGCGTAGATCAGATCGAATCCGGCAATCCATACGGTAACAGTGGCCCAGAGCAGCCAGGGAACGGGGTTTGCCAGACTGCCGGTTACCGCGGCCCATGCACCGGCAGCGGCGGCGCCATCCACCAAGCCCAACCAGATGTGGCAGAGCCAGGTAAAGCGTTTGGTGTAGGCATAGCCCACGAGCCCGATCACTGCCAGGGGCGAGAGCATGAGCACAAAGGGATTGAGTTGCCAGGCCGCGAACAGCATGACGCCCAACGAGAGGATCCCCGCCACCCACACCGAACGTTCGCTGATGCGCCCGCTTTGGATAGGCCGGTTGGCCGTGCGCGGGTTGCGGGCGTCGATCTCGGCATCGATGGCGCGATTGAAGGCCATGGCCGCAGTGCGGGCCGCGGCCATGGCCACCGTGATCCACACGAAATCCCAGACCAGGGCACCCCAGTCCAGTGGCTGTGCCAGCATACCCATTTCTGACCAGGCCAGGACCATACCTAGATAAGCAAACGGCAAAGCGAAAACCGTATGCTCGAATTTGATCATTTCGAGGAATGTGCGGAGTTTATTCATGTGTCAAATTTGACCATAACCTTTCTCCCGCAGAACACTTCTCGCTGTATTGGCAATAAGTTCTTGAAGACTCTCCTTATTATCCGCAATTCTTGATAATCCCCATCTAATCTTGTTATACTGACAACGGTCATAAAGGAACATTTTCAAAAGTCTGGAACTTGAGGGTCAATAAGCTGGCAAGCTCTTGCTTATATATCCCATCGGTTTGAGCGATACAATCTACAATAGCTAG
>PIVW01000270.1 GCA_003353825.1 Chloroflexota bacterium | reverse complement strand
GCAATGGTGTCTGCATAGCCAGAGAGTGAACGCCCATAGGGATGATCATCAGCATAGATGTGCTCTTGAAAAGTCAGTGCAGCCATCGCTCGAGTACTGTGTTCGCGTTCCTGGATGCTTGTCAGCCTTTGCGCCCGTATCTGTTCCAACTGCTCGGGTTCAAAGGCCGGTTGGGTCAGGCTCTCAGTCAGTAGCTCTAGCAGCCGGTCGATATCTTCGTTCAATGCCCTGCCATCAAATGCGAGAACATGCCGTCCCGCACCAAATGCAAATGAAATACCGGCGCCATCGGCTAACTCATTGAGTTCATCAAAGCTGAATCTGGCCGTGCCCCGCCGTAACAAACCAGAGCTAAGACTGGCCAATCCCGCTTCATGGGCTTGTTCGCAGATCGAACCAGATCGCAGATAGCCGTCGATGGCCACGGTTTCGCTGGCGAAATTCTCGTAGATGAACAGACGCAAGCCATTGGCAAGCGTGGCAGTCACAATATTGTGCGGTCCAGGAAGACTCAAATGTGTGCCGGTCATACCGTTTCTCCAGTGGTTAGATACCAACCTACCACCCGATTCTTCGGTATCAGATAGGTCTGGGCCACTCGCATCACATCCTCGGCAGAAACTTGGGCGAGGCCACCGAGAAAACCCGCAAGCCAATCGCTAGAGGCGGCGATTTCGCTGAGACCCAACCACATTGCTTGATTGGTCACACTCTCGCTGCCGTAAGCAAATTGCACTCGCGCCCCTTTGATAGCTTTGTCCAGTTCCTCTTGACTGACGCGCTCTTCCTGCAAACGTTGTAGCTCAGCCAACGCCGCTTGTTCCACCTCATGGGCTGTGTGTTCGGGATGCACGGTCGTAGATAGGCTGAACAGGTAGGGATCTATCGTTGCGCTCAACGAGGAACCGGCTGAGACCGCCAACCCCGTGTTTACCAGTGCTCTATAAAGTCTGGCCGAGCGCCCAAAGGAGGCGCTTGCGAAGGGAGGCATACCCTTGGCGCCACTCAACATTGCGTCCAGCACCACCATCGCCAAGAAATCAGGGTGATCGGCTGCAGGGGCGCGATGTACGATGTTAACATACGTGGCGCCACCAGGCCCTTCAATCGTGGTGCGTCGCTCACCACGCGCAGGGGGCTCTTGCGCGACCGCGCTCGCATCATTTCCTATTGCCGGTATTGCCCCAAACCGCTCTGCGATGTCCCCCACCATGCGCGCGGTCTCAAAGTCTCCCACGGCAACGACGGTCGCGTTATCTGGGCTGTAGTACTTGTGATAATGGCCGTACAGATCCGAGCGCGTTATCTGCCGCAGATCCTCTTTCCAGCCGATCACCATGTGTTGATAAGGGTGAGAAAGAAAACTAAGTGCTTGTACTTGTTCATACAACAGATACGCCGGGCGGTTCTCGTTGCCTTCCCGTTCAGAGATAATCACAGTTCGTTCGTTCTCTACTTCAGTGGGATCGAACAGAGAATTTGCCATACGGTCAGACTCGATATCCAGGGCGAGATCAATGCGGTCGCTGGGCAAGGTCTCGTAATAAGTAGTCCAATCGAGCCAGGTCATGCCGTTGAATGACCCTCCCTCGCGCTGGATTCGGCGATCGAAATCTCCCGTGGGATAGTTGGGCGTGCCCTTAAATAACATATGTTCGACCCAATGCGAAAGACCGGTCAGGCCCGGCCGCTCGTTGCGACTACCGACCCGATACCAGATCCAAAAGCTGATGACTGGGGCACTGTGTACTTCTTTGGTGAGGATTTGGAGCCCATTATCAAGCGCTACACGTTTCAAACCATCCGTTATCATGCATTCTCCTGTTGGCAGCATATCTGCTGTTGGCAACATACCTGCTGTTGACAGCAGACCTGCTGTTGACAGCAGACCTGTTCATGACAGCAGACCTGTTCATGACAGATCATCTTCTCTGCCACCATTGCTGATGTTTACACCTCTCCCTACACCACTGTAGACAAATCCCAGCCCTGCCATTTCCTCTGGATCCCAGATATTGCGTCCATCGAGCAAGACATTGCCCGCCATATTTCGGCGGATGCGTTCCATATCAAGATGGCGAAACTCATTCCATTCGGTCACAACCACCAACGCGTCCGCATCTTTGGCTACCTCGTAAACACTTTCCGCCAGGCAAACATCAGGCAGCATGCGGGCGGCGATCTCCCGGCTTACAGGATCGTAAGCCTGAACATAAGCGCCCTCCCGATGCAATTGGCGAGCGATATCTACAGCAGGGGCTTCGCGCATATCGTCAGTATTGGGCTTGAAGGATAACCCAAGCAAACCCACGCGTCGTTCATTTAATCCCCCCAACATCTCGCGCAGTTTCACCACAACCTGGCGCCGCTGGTGGCGATTGATATCTAAAACGGCCCGCAGCAACTGGGGATGCGCATCATGAATGAGCGCCATATGTTCTAACGCACGTACATCTTTTGGAAAACAGGAGCCACCAAAGCCCAGACCCGCGTCCAAAAACGCAGGGCCGATGCGCTTATCGTATCCCATGCCCACAGCCACTTCCTTCACGTCGGCACCCAGGCGTTCGCAGATCGTAGCGATCTCATTGATAAAACTGATGCGCGTGGCCAGGAAGGCGTTCGAAGCATATTTAATCATTTCGGCTGTGCGCAAATCTGTAATCTGGATGGTGGTACGTAACGGCAGATGTAACTGCGCGACCTTTTCGGCAGCCTCATGATGCAAGGACCCAAGTACCACGCGGTCGGGGTTCATAAAATCAAGGATAGCCGAACCCTCGCGCAGAAATTCGGGATTGGAGACCACCCAGAATGGTATCGGTTCCTCCTGGTGCTTCTTGATGATATCGGCCACCCAATCGCCGGTTCCCACCGGTACAGTCGATTTGTTAATAATAATCAAGGGGTGATCCATCACCCTAGCAATGCTTTTAGCTGCCATGCGCACGTATTGCAGATCTGCTTCACCATCTACGCCTGAGGGTGTACCCACGGCGATAAACACAAACTCCGCCGTTTTAAGCGCGTCCTCATAGCTCGTGGTAAAATTGAGTCTGCGAGAATGGACGTTGCGTAGCAGTACTTCAGTTAGACCAGGTTCGTAGATGGGTACGTCACCACGATTGAGGGCTTCTATTTTCGGTTCATCGATATCAAGACAGATAACCTTATTGCCAAGGTCGGCAAAGCAGGCGCCGGTGACAAGACCGACATAGCCGGCGCCCAGGACACAGATATTCTTCATAAATTAACTCCTCTTGTATTGTTGATGCTCTGGCCTCAGACGTCCGATTGTGCAACGGCCTGACTGGCACGTTTGATATCTGACCATTGCAATTGTTCTCGGTAAAAGAAATATAATCCCAACAGTGTAATCGGTAACCATAGGGCAACATGCAATACAAGGGTATAGGCTGTGGCGATTTGGCGATTGATACCGCCGGCCACGGTCAAAATCTCGATACCCGGAGCATCGAATGTCCCCACATAGCCGGGTGAGGAGGGAATCGATGTAAAGAGATTGACGACTCCATTCATGAGCATGAGGATGAAAAACGATGTCTCAAAATCAAAGGCATGCATAATAAACCAATACTTCATTGTCTCGGCAAGCCAGATCACAACTGAGGTAGCAAATATCATGAGCACATCACGTCCGCTGCGCAAAGAAGTAAGGCCAAACACAAACTTATCGATCAACTCGCCAACCGGCGCACGAAAGTGGGGAGGGATCACTCGGCTGGCGATGCCATCGTAGAAGCGGCGGGTGAGATCGGGCCGTGCTGCAATTAGCATAATGACAATCAGCGCGACCCCAAACATCAGGCTGAACCCGACCACCCAGGTACGATACACATCGGGGATATTGGTGGCGAAAGGCAAGGCGATGAAGACGAACAGCAACATGACCAGGCCATCAAAAACGCGTTCGACCAGGACAGTAGCGAGACTACCACTGATCGGTATATCCTCCGTCTGTTTGAGCACCCACGAGCGTAAGACTTCACCGGCCCGGAAGGGAAAAATGTTATTCCCCATGTAGCCAATGCAGACCACAGGGAACAATCGTGTTAGTCGCACAGATTTGAAAGGGCGTAGCATGTAGTGCCAACGCCAGGTACGCGCCCACACACCAAACATGTAGACGAGCACACCTGGGATGATCCAGTAATATCGTGCTGTGCGCAACGCCTGCCATACTTCCGGCCATTTGAACTCGCGCAGCGCCCACCATAAAAATACAATACTTATGATGACGCCGACCCACAATTGCACTTTTTTCAAGCTGACTTTCCTTTTGAAGACATGATGTCGCCTATTTTAGCATAGCAGAGATGCGGAAATGAAACTGCGACATGGTCGACTTGGTTGTGAACATGACTTGTGGAGCCAACATGCGATTGTTTTGACACGAACGCGCCTCGGCACTATAATGCGGGTCGTTGTTGAATAAGCGTTTGGCCCATTCGTCTAGTGGACTAGGACACAGCCCTCTCAAGGCTGAGACACGGGTTCGAACCCCGTATGGGCTACTCTACTTTTTAGGACCCGATGCCGTGTCTGCATCGGGTGTTTTGTTGTTTATGTCGAGGTACGAACCTGAGTTCATGGTAGCATTGCCGGCGCACTGCGTCATTTTTTGGCAATGTGATACAATTAGTGTCTTACACGATACCAGACTTGGTGGTACAGCCAGCCAAGTTCATTTCAGCCATTCGCTACAAATTACGAGGTAAGTTCATGGGCCAAGAGAGTCTCACAATTACTGACAACCGTACCGGTGCGGCGTACGAAATCCCCATCACCGACGGCACCATCAGGGGTATGGATCTCCGACAGATCAAGGTTGACGACAATGACTTTGGACTGATGAGTTACGATCCGGCATATATCAATACAGCTTCTTGCAGGAGCCAAATCACCTACATCGATGGCGATGTTGGTATTCTACAATATAGAGGATATCCCATCGCCCAACTGGCTGAACAGGGCTCTTACCTGGAGATCGCTTATTTAGTGCTCTATGGTGAACTGCCCACTCAAGAGCAACTGGACACGTGGAGGTATGATATTGCGCACCACTCGATTGTCCCGGATAATTTCCGTGGGTTCCTAAGCGGCTTCCGCTACGACGCTCACCCCATGGCTATGCTGATCAGTTCTGTGGCAGCACTGTCAACTTTTTATCCCGAGGCACGTAGTATACGTGACCAGGATTCGGTCGAACTGCAAACAAGGCGCCTAATCGCAAAAATACCCACCCTGGCAGCCTGGGCGTATCGCCACTCGATGGGATTTCCCTACGCCTATCCAGACAATGATCTAAGCTATAGTGGTAATTTCTTGAACATGATGTTCAAGATGACCGAACTCAAATACGAGCCCAATCCGGTTTTGGAACGAGCGCTGGATATCCTCTTCATCCTTCATTTGGATCACGAACAGAATTGCTCGACCAGCACCATGCGTATGGTGGGCAGTTCCTTGCCGGACCCCTATGTTGCCGTCTCGGCTGCCGCTGCGGCCTTATACGGACCCTTGCATGGTGGCGCCAACGAGGCTGTGTTGCGCATGCTGACCGAAGTCGGTGATGTCAAGAATATCCCTGAATTCATGGATAGTGTGCGGCGAGGTGAACGCAAGCTCATGGGCTTTGGGCACAGAGTCTACAAAAACTATGATCCACGAGCACGTATTGTCAAAGATATCGCCTATCAGGTTTTCGAAGTTACCGGGCGTAATCCTATGCTCGACATCGCCTTGGAGCTGGAAAGGATCGCCCTACAGGAAGAGTATTTCGTCGAGCGAAAACTCTATCCCAACGTTGATTTCTACAGCGGCATCATCTACCAGGCGCTGGGTTTGCCCCCAAACATGTTTACCGTTATGTTTGCCATCCCCCGCACAGTGGGCTGGCTTGCTCAATGGCGCGAGATGCTCAATGACCCCGAACAACGCATCGCCCGACCTCGCCAGATATTTGATGGTGCAGATACTCGAAACTATGTATCGATCTCCGATCGAAGTTGAACTTAAGTCAGGTTGACGACCTGAGTTTAATTCTTGAAACTCTTTCATTACGAGGGACGGCCGCAGGTCGTGTACTGACTAAACGCATCCTTCCAATCTCAACTGCCCCTGGTCTCTACCGGGGGTAGTACGCGTCCATACCGTGAAACGACGGCTAATGAGACTATACTTGCATAACCATGTTCGTGCGACGCCAACCCGATCACTGATTCGACCCTTTTACCGAAGAAAACCTGAATGATGTCTCGAAGAAAAGTCGCATTGCTTGCGATCCTTGCCCTGATGTTAACCGCTGCCATTGGCGCTGGAGCTGTATGGCAACAGTTTAGTTTTGGTGGTGAATTACAAGGTCCTATTGCCGATTCTGTCGACGATTATCGCTTCGATCTATTTGGCTATGGGCTGGGGTCTGTTAGCGGCAAGTTGGCCGATATGGTACGGCGGCCGGGTGTCCGCCTTTCGCCCGAGGAACAATTCATACTGGTCGAACATTATCAAAACCGGGCGACTCGCATAAGATGGTTGCAGAATCATATCTCACGCATCTATGCTGATCCAGACATCGCCGATCCAGAAGCCGCTAGCCGGGAACTGAATGAACGATTGGCGAGCATGGCTGCTATTCAAGCGAACACGCGCCCTTATGTAGAAGCGATTCTGGAACGGCAAGTGAGAGAAATGCTTGTAATGATGGGTTTTTCGAAGAGGGGCGTTGTCTGGCCTCCCGCTCGCTTCAACTTCAGCGACCTTCCCAACTATTTGATCGTTTCCCCGCGTGATCGGATCGAGGTTGAGGCTGGCATCCATTTGCATCCCGATATACCATTGTCTGAAATCGACTTCTTGGAGGACCAGGTAGCGGACGAATTCGACCGTTCTACAATAATCGAAGGCCTGGGGGGATTGGGTGTGTGGCCAACCATGGTTATGGATCAGGCCAGCCTGTCCTGGATTCTCAGCACCATTGCCCACGAGTGGGTACACAACTATCTTGTCTTTCAACCCTTGGGCTGGCATTTATTCGATGATCAGGAGATGATTACCATCAATGAGACAGTGGCGACCATTGTAGGAGATGTGATAGGGGATCAATTGGCCTTCGAATATTACGGCATCCCCATCCCCCCACTACTACCACCATTGGATGACGAGGAGTTGATCGCTGACGACGACCCGGATCAATTCGATTTTCGGCGGGAAATGCACCGCACGCGTTTGCGAGTCGACGAATTGCTGGAGGCAGGCAATGTCGGAGAAGCAGAAGCCTACATGGAAGCCCGCAGACAGATGTTTGTGGAAGAGGGTTATTATCTACGCAAACTCAACCAGGCATACTTTGCCTTTCACGGTTCCTATGCAACCCGCCCAGCCGCATCAGATCCGATCGGCCCAAAACTGCGTGAGATGCGTAGCCTGACACCCGATCTAGTCACGTTTATGCGGCTTGTTCAGGAGATCAGTGCGCCCGAACAACTGGATAACATCCTGGCGATTCGACGGGGTGAACATAGGTTGGCCGCCCCCAAGCCCGACAACCAATAGTTTAGTATCATCGCTGCAAGCGGCTCTGGCGATACCATGTCTCTATATGCTATGATCTAGAGCATGAGTAGCGACAACTCGGCCGATCTGAACCATATACAACAGACGATATGCGGCTATTTCGCCGGACGTGAGGGGATTGCCGCAATCTATCTGTATGGTTCTGTTGTTACGCAGACATTTACGACAATGAGTGACATTGATATCGGTGTATTGTATAGGCGTGACACGATCCCGTCGTGGAGCCAGCGATTGCATAATCAACTCGAATTGGCTGACTTGCTGGACACCGACGTCGATTTGATTTTGCTGAATCAAGTCTCTCCCATTCTCGGCTATCAAGTACTGAAAAAGGGCATTCGTGACAAGTTAAGGTCGATGCAGATTTGTCAAATCGGTTATCGAGACGTAAATTGGCAAGATGTCCAAGAGAAAAAGAAGGAATCCCGACCATGTGAGACGACGGAATATGCCG
>PIVW01000822.1 GCA_003353825.1 Chloroflexota bacterium | reverse complement strand
AAACTGTGAGAGGATCGTTACACTGCGTTTGGCGATTTGCGCTACACCTGGAACAACGCCACAGACGGCGCCATGCCTGTGCAAACGCCGATGCGCTACACCGGCCAGCGCTTTGACGACGCCACCGGCCTGTACTAGTACAACGCCAGCTTCAGCGCCTGCTTAGCGGGCATGCAGCAGGTCGAGTCCGCCCAATCGCTTGAGGGCGGCAAAGCCGAAATCAGCCAAGCCGCCGTTGTCAACGAAGAAACTTCCGCCGTCGGCGGCTACACCAAGTACTACTACGCGGGCGGTGACCTGGTAGCCTTCAATCGCAGCAGCGGCTATGGCGAAGCCTATGGCCTGCGCTACGTGTTCGGCGATCACTTAGGCAGTACCAGTCTGGTCATCAACGGCGGCGGTGAGGTACTATGGGTAGACTACTTCAAACCTTTTGGCGGCTACCACTACACCTGGAGCAAATGGGCGGGTGGCAGCACCCCCACCAATCGCCAGACCGACTATCGCTTTACAGGCCAGCGCCAGGAAAGCGAGATCAAACTGTACGACTACATCTCGCGCTGGTATGATTATCGGCGAGGGCGTTTTGTGCAGGCTGATACGATTGTGCCGGAGCCTGGAAATCCTTCGGACCTTAACAGATATTCGTATACCCGAAATAATCCGATCGTCTACTCGGACCCCAGCGGGCACTGCATACCTCAAGAATGTCCAGGCGTACCCTACGCCACCGAACCCACAGATGGTTCAGGCTTGGAGGGCGAAGAGTTTGCGCAGTGGCTTGTCAATTACATCCTCTGGATAGATAGAGATCAGGCGTCGCATGGTGGCATGGTGGGTGCGCTGGGTGAGATCGAGCAGTTGGGTGCTGTAACCATGCTGAATAGCTTCCTCATGGACGACCCGGAGATCTTGGGGGAAGTCTTCTATCAGTAGTTGCTGATGGCAACGCCTCAGCTTGCGACGATGGCGGCTGGGGCAAGTGGGAGTGTGATGGTATCTGGAGGAGGGAGGATGTTGAGGGCAGTGCGTAAACTGGGTGATAGCAAGAGCATGAAGATCGGACCGCTCGAATCCTCAGGTCGAACATTCGTAACCACACCAACCGGAACGACAGCAGTTATTCCTGAAGGGTGGGTTGGCCGAACAGCCGATAACGGCAAAGGAATCGTGTATCAAAGACCCGGAGCAATCGGGGACGCTGATTCAATACGTGTGATGCAGCCAAATGCAAGAAACCCAAATGGCTATGTAGTATACTATAATAGACATGGTCAGCCACTAAATGTAGACGGGAATATCACAAGCCCATTACATTGGCATATTCCTTTAACTCATCAAGGACCACTACCCAAATGGCCACAATGACGAATCTACAACTCATAGAAACCAGTGACTGTTTGAAACTAGTCCTTCATAATTGGCATGTCAATCGTTGTATTGTTGATTACTCGTTCACATTAAAACTGATGACTAATCATGAAGAAGGAATTGGTGTAAGCATTCATGCTGTATTTTCTATCGATAAGGACAATGAGAGACTTAATTTTAATCCAGAACACCCTGAGGGTTTGGGACCTGCATTGAGTTTATTTCGTTCACAGGTTAAAGAAATTTTGGCTGGAAAAGATGGTAGTCTGAAGATCGTCTCTTCAGAAGCTACGCTTACGGTACCAAACAGCAATCAATATGAGCCGTGGGGACTGTATGGACCTGACGGGCTGCGAATCGTAAGTATCCCGGGAGGCGATTTAGCGATGTGGGATTTCAAATCATCGTCCTAGCTATAATTCGCACATTTGTATTGGTCAGATACACTTCACTCAAATGGCCCACCTCTTTTTCGGGACCGACATCCCCGAATGACGGGGTTTCACCTGCGAAAATGTCTGATACTGGGGAAGTTCGTTCCTCAGTCGAAGTGCAACATGTGCTTGCCTAATACATATGGGTGTGTCCTTTTTGAGTTAGAGGGCAATCT
>PIVW01000269.1 GCA_003353825.1 Chloroflexota bacterium | reverse complement strand
TGGCTCTTGATATGGGGGTGAGCCATACGGCTATAGCCCAGATGATACAGCAGCTGGAGAAAAAAGGATTACTGGAGCGCGATGGTCACTACAGCCGGACCATACGGTTGACTGAGGAACAGGGTGGCACAGGATACGATGCCGCCGTGGAACAGGCCAAAGCCTGGCTGGCCGAAGCCGGCTATGCTGACGGTTCTGAACTGGGTACCATCAGCCTGATGCACAATACCTCTGAAGCCCACGCCCAGATCGCCCAGGCCGTTGCTGGCATGTGGAAAGAATTCCTGAACGTAGACATAGCTGTAGAGAATCAGGAGTGGCGTGTGTACCTGAAGACCATTGATCAGGCGACTCCCGTAGAAGAAATGCCGCACGTGTGGCGTTTCGCTTGGTGCGCCGACTACCCCGATGCCAACAACTGGCTGGGCGATGTTTTTGCACCTGATACCGGTGATAACAACGTCCGTTGGGAAAACCAGGAGTATCAGGACCTGATAGATGAGGCCCGGTCTTCTGCTGATCCGGAAGCGCGCGAAGCAATGTACAAGCGCGCCGAGATGATCTTGAACGATGAAGTCGCAGTTATCGCCCCGATCTACTATTACACCACTGTGCAGGTTACCAAGCCGTGGGTCACCAGCCGTACTGCTGGTGAGATGGGCGGCACAAGCTGGTTCCAATGGGACATCGACTGGGATGCCAAAAAGGAAGCCAAGGGCATCCAGTAAGCAGTTAGTCACAGTCTTGCTTTGAAGTCGAATGAGGTTGGCGGTCCGCATGAGGATCGCCAACCTCTCCCTTTCCATCCATACACCTCTCTCGTTGAAAAATCGCGGCATGTCTTCTCAATAAAAGGTTTGGGCGCACCCTTGCGGTCGCCCAGCGGGTAGTTGCAGAACGATGTCCCTATCCCCAATTAGTGAGATGACACCATCGTTGCGATATGAAGAGGGGTGACTTTAGCATCATTGAGGGGCGAAATCATGTTACAATACATCATTCGGCGTTTACTGTGGGCTATACCTGTGCTGTTGTTGGTGGCCTTTTTCACCTTTACCTTGATTCGTGCCATTCCCGGTGGGCCCTTCGACTTTGCCGGCGATAAAAGTCTACCCCCGGCAGTTGTGGCAAACCTGGAAGCCAAGTATCACCTTAGCGATCCCATGTGGCAGCAGTTTTGCTCCTACATGATCGGCGATACTATATGCCGGCCAGGTCAAGAAGTGACAGGTATAGCAAGCAGAGGTGTTATCATGGGGGATCTAGGCCCCTCTTTTCGCTATCGCGGTCTCACGGTTAACGATATCTTTGCCAGTGCTCTGCCAACATCGATGCAGCTTGGCATAATGGCAATGTTTTTGGGTATATTAATCGGTATTCCGGCCGGCATTATCTCGGCGCTAAACCATAATAAATGGCCTGATTACAGCGCTTCGATGATCGCCATTCTGGGCGTCTCCATTTCCAATGTGGTGCTAGGGCCGATCCTGATCTGGGTGTTCGCTCTTACTTTAGACGTGCTACCGGTGGCGACATGGCAAGCAGAACCTTTATTATCCGGAATCGCCCAGGAGTATATCGCAGCTTCCGAAACCGTCCCTATCTGGGTCAATTTGATTCCCAAACCTACCACCGAGTTTTTCAGCCATGCGGTATTGCCTGTCATCGCTCTGGGCACCGGCCTTTCAGCCATTATCGCCCGTATGACCCGTGGTAGTCTTCTTCAGGTCATTCGCGAGGATTATATCCGTACCGCTCGGGCCAAGGGGTTGACTGAACGGACTGTGATCATACGCCACGCGCTCAAGAACAGTCTCATTCCCGTCGTCACCATTATTGGCCCTCTTTTTGCCGGTGTGCTCACCGGTACTTTTGTGGTTGAACAGATTTTTGCCATCCCAGGCCTGGGACGACATTTTGTCCAGAGTATTGGGAATCGCGACTATCCGATCGTGTTAGGCACAACCTTACTCTTTGGGGTGGCCATTGTCGTCGCCAATCTCCTGGTGGATATCACCTACGCCTGGTTGGATCCACGTGTTCGCTATGATTAAGGATGCGCTCGGCGATAACTTTAACTTTAACTTTAACTTTGATCTTCATTGCTTCAGATACCCGGCTCCCACAGAAACGGAGATAGTCTATGACTGTTGAAACAACGAGCATTGAAACCACGTCTACGCCCGAGGCGGAACTCTTTACCCGTAAACCTCGTTCTCCGATTGGGGATGCGTTCACCCAGCTATCCAGGAACAAGATGGCTGTGGCCTCTCTGGTATTTATTCTTATCGAGATCATCATAGCCATCCCCTTCGTGACAAGTTTTATTGCCCCATTCCCCTACGACGCCAACAGTCTCTTCAACAATCTGGCGCCTCCAGGAACAGCCTACAGTGGGCGGAATCCAGAGTACCAGGGTCAGATTTTCTGGCTGGGCGCAGATCTCCTCGGCCGTGACATTTTGAGCCGAACCCTCTTTGGCGCACAGGTCTCTCTGGCCGTCGGTTTTGTCGGTGCTACCGTCAGCTTGATTGTGGGGGTGTTGGTGGGTCTGATTGCCGGCTATAGCAGTACCAGGGTCGACAATATCCTCATGCGGTTTGTCGATTTCCTCTATGCCCTGCCCCTTATCGTTTTCGTGATCTTGATGCAGGTATACTTCAAGGCTGTATCGAGGCAGCAGGCAGACACCATACAGCCTCTGGAATTGCCGTCATGGTTCGGAGCAGTGGCTGCCGCCATATTCATCGGCGCCATCGTGATTGGAATCATTTGGGCCCGCCGTGAAGATGGCGGGGGCGTCGGCGTTCTTATAGGATTTTTCTTGGGGGCCGTGGCCGCTGTTTTTGTCCTTTTCATGGTACTGGTGATGAGTACGGGTCGCGGCTTCATGGCAGGCCTTGTCGAAGTCGACAATGCCTTTGGGGGAATGTTCTTCCTGTTTGTCGCTTTAGGCCTTTTAAACTGGCTGGTCATGGCGCGCATTACCCGCGGGCAGGTGTTGGGCATCAGAAACAAGGAATATATCGAAGCCGCGAGATCTATCGGCGCCAATGACCGCCGCATCATTTCCAAACACATCCTGCCCAATATTCTGGGCCCTGCCATTATCTACGAAACCTTAGCGATTCCGGGTTATATTTTTCTCGAAGCTTTCTTGAGTTTCATCGGCCTAGGTATCGATCCCCCCCGCCCCAGTTGGGGTAACATGATTGCGGAAAACATCGGGTCTCTGCGGGTCGCCCCCTGGACGGTGCTCGTGCCCAGCATTGCCCTAACCGTAACGGTGTTGGCATTTAATTTCCTGGGTGATGGCTTGCGTGACGCCTTCGACCCACGCATGAGGGAATAACTGATCCCCAGTATCCGGGATACCGCTCTGGCCCAGATGGCTTCGAAGCCATCTGGGCCAGAGATTTTTTTTGCGGAAACCGTTAGCGAATAGGCGAATTATGGACCAGAATGGCGTTTTGTAAGTTCTTGCTGCCACGAATCATCAGAGGGTAACGAGTGCTACACTCAATAGCAAAACTGATATGAAAAAGCCGAATTACATACCGATACCAATAATATTTATCGTTCTGGCGATTTTCTTGCTTGGCGGCTGTGGTGGCTCCAGCAAAACGCACCAGATCGCATTCGAGTCTGAACGTGACGGCAACTCTGAGATTTACCTTGTGGATGCAGATGGCGAGAATCTCGTGCGCCTAACCGATGACCCCGCCTACGACGGCACACCCAATTGGTCCCCTGATGGCCAGCACATTGCCTTCACTTCAGAGCGTAGCGGCAATGCCGAACTGCATAGCATGGCTGCCGACGGTAGTAATGAACAGCAGTTGACCGAGGGGGACGGCGTCTTTAACGTAATGCCGGCCTGGTCACCTGATGGCTCTAAAATCGTGTTTGTATCGAATCGCACCTACGGCACCCGTCAACAGGGCGGCACGCATGAAGTGGAGGCGAATACCAAGTTATGGGCCATGCCGGCAGCGGGTGGTGAACCTGAGAGGCTCACCACCCGCCTCGGCCTGGATATGTTCGCGTCTTGGTCACCCGATAGTCAATCGATCGTATATATGAGCATCCGAGATGATAATTCGGAGATTTACCTAAGACGCCCCGACAAACTCGAAGTGAACCTGACAGATCATCCGGCGCGCGATACGAACCCTGATTGGTCACCTGACGGTAAGAAAGTGGTGTTCATGAGTGACCGTGATGGCAGTATGGATATCTTTGTTATCGATATTGAAGATCGTACTGTGACCAACATCACACAGCATCCCGCTGCTGATGGTGATCCGGCCTGGTCTCCTGATGGCTCACACATTGCTTTCATATCCGACCGCGATGGCAATACCGAAATATACGTCATGGCGTCTGATGGTTCTGACATTCAGCGAATTACCAACGATCCTGCGGACGACATCCTGCCCCAGTGGCGTCCGAGCCAGGAACGCTAGATGATTATTCGTAAATGGCCGGCGCGTAAACTAGCAGCGTCAGAATAATGTCTATAATGGCGAAAATAAAGAAGCCCATGGCGAGGCCTGGGGGATCTGCCTTACGATTGTAAACTGCCAGCCCGGCAGTGGCGAGAGCTAAGATAAGAAACGGTATGGTCAGCACAAGGATAGAGGCGAGGGCTCCCGAAGCAGATCCCAGCAGGGGAGGGGAGCCGAGCACGGGTGCAAAGGCAACTGTTTTCGTGACATAGTAAATCACGACTGCCACAACGAATTGGATACGGCCACCGCCTTGATTTAACTCTTGGGTGCGCCCTAACAAAGCCAGGATTACGATCCAAATAAAGGGCAACAGCAGAATGATAACGGCCATTGGCGTCAGTGCAACCGCGGTGAGCGCACCAAATGCCAGCTCGCGGGACACATCGCTGGTAACATCTCGAGCGGATAACTGAAGAACGCCCGATTGCCACTCGGGGTTGGTCGTCGATAGAAAGACGGCGTATTTACCTCCTCCCTGAAATTCAACCCAGACAGCGTACACATCACCAACTGCGTCCTTGACACCAACAGGGAAATGGATGACATCGCTGCTACGCGCCACCTGCATAGCCCCGATCTGAACACCATCGGCAAGTACCGCCATGACCGGATGCATTTCCTCTAGTAAGCGGTAGCTGGTTCTTGCACTGAACATTACTGGTAGCGCAGGCGCTTCGGCGCTTACCGGCGCAGGGTGAATGACATATGGACTTCCGGGACTGGCCAGAATCTCTGATGACAATGGCGTATAGTCAAGTTGATGCTGTGAAACCGCAGCGGAATTATCGGCTTCAGGAGGGATGTAGATCTCACGAATGATCACCTGCTCAGGCTTTCCTTTGGGGAATGAGGCGACCATTGTTTGGGCTGTGCCCGCCTTGAGACCCGCAACATTCTCACGCTGCCAGAGAACGTAAATGTGGCCGTCGTCGTATCCTATGACGGGTGATGAATAATTCAGACTATCATTGATCTTGATGTCGGCAATTATAGAGCCCTCGGTCGCCGTCATCTCAGCATTTGGGAAATGTGCATAGTGGATGTCGCGCACGCTACGCCGGGGATCGTCGTAATACCACAGCAGATGCAGCACTCCTGATTGATCCTGGATCATAGATGGCTGCTGCCCGGTAGCACTAATTTGCAGGATTTCATCTTCGCCGGAAGCGTCGTTTCCTGGCGCCATCGTACGAAAATAGAGGCCACCGCCTGTCGTTGGGTCTATGGACCATGCCACAGATATCTGTCCTTCAGGGTTCAAAATGGCATCGTACCCCTCGACATCCTGTCCGGTAGGTGTAATAAGCTCGGATGAGCCGAGGAGCTCACCCTCTGGTGAGACGCGCAGGTAGTAGACCCCTAGCTTGCCATCCTTATTGGATTTGGCATGGGTCAACACGTGAACCTGGCCCTGTGGTGTGATCAAGAGACGGAATGACCGCGGCAAGAAGAGTCCCGACTGCAGCTGCTCAGTGACCAGGATGCCGGCCTCTTTGTCAACGAGAGCATAATGGATGTCGATTCCATAGACGCCTTTTTGAGCCCACACCAGATGCACATTTTCATTCTCAGGATCGACTACAAGGGCCACAGGCTCTCGTAAGCTGGCTGTGCCGACGCTCAGGCCGCGGCTCCAATCGCTGGCAAAAGGGAGTGTACGCATCCGGTCGCTGCTGCAGCTGCTTATTTGAATTGAGATCAACATGAGCACAAGCAGAGGCAGGTTTCTTTGAAAAGCTTTTGTGATTTGATTCATGTGATATGAAACGAGATGTTCGCGTATACAGTGTAAGTAGGATTCGGTCAAGACTCCGGCTTCGATCAGAGCGAATGACTTGCTATATTATTTGGGCACTCTGTCAAAACGCACAGCCGCTTCAATCGTACGATACTTGTCGAGTGTATTTCAGAACTATTATACTACAAGCACATCGCACTTAACAGGTCTTATCTCATAAAGGGTACGTCCCAGATTTTTAGGGACTTATTGACTGTTTACTTCATACTGATGATCTGGTCGAGCTCGTAGCGAATCACAACGAGAAATGCCCAGTTTCATGAGCTATATACGGGTAAAATAAAACTCGACGTTTCTTCAGCGAGGGTGTCAAAGACATCTTACCAATAATATGGGATGCACCCGAATATCACTAAGTCGTAGCACCTTAAAAGTCTCATAAAGTCGTAGCACTTTTTCGGTGTGGTATTTTGTCCTTTTTCCCCATAGCAAAAAGAGGAGGAAGGAATTATGCCAGTCTGCACAACGCTGGAGGAACGGATAGAAATCCTGACCGAATGCGAAAAAGGAAAACCCGCTTGGCGTCTTGAACGGCGAATTGGTTGGAGCCAATCAACGATCTACAAATGGCGTCTACGCGGTCAGAGAGAAGGACGGGCCAGATTAGTATCGCAGATGGGACGCCCCAAACGAGGTGCTCTCAGCAGCTATCCAGCCGAGGTAGGCGATATGATTACCCGTTGGCGTCATGCACATCCTGGTCGGGGAGCGGGGACAATAGTGGCTGAACTCAGGCGACATCCCTATTTTGAGGGTCGAAAAGTACCGAGTGTAGCCAGCATCAATCGGTTTTTGCGGGAACAAGAGTTCATCCCAAAGCGGCAAAAACAGGTTGAGTTGCCGGAATGTCAACCCCAACCCAACGGTTTCGCCCATGATGTGTGGGAAATGGATGCTCAAGGGTACGAATTTGTTCCTGATGTAGGAATGATTACGCTCATCAACATCAATGACCGTGTCTCTCATCTCCGTCTTCTCAGTTATCCTTGCTTTCTGGGCAGCGAGCGGGTCGAGCGACATGCCAATACCGTTGATTATCAAGTTGCCTTACGCCTTGGCTTTAGCCAGTGGGGACGTCCCAAAGTGTTGCAAGTCGATCACGAGAGCGTTTTCTTCGATAACAAGACGAAATCTCCTTTCCCGACTTTGCTCCATCTTTGGTTACTTGCTTTGGGCATCCAACTAACCTTCGGTCGTGTGGGACGGCCCACGGATCAAGGAATGACCGAACGCAGCCATCAACTTTGGTCTCGACAGGTCTTACAGGGGCAGCATTATGCTGACTGGGAAGCTCTTTATCGTGCGGTGCAAGAACGACGTGATTTCTTGAATGAGCATCTGCCTTGCGCCCCTCTCAATCGACAACCCCCTTTAGTAGCCTTTCCTGAAGCTCGTTTTTCTGGACGACCTTATCGGCCTGAGTATGAAGAGGATATGCTCGACCTAGCAGTTTATCGAAAAAGTCGCTTCATCTTCCAAAACACCCTCACTTCAGGCGATTCTGAGGCCCGAACTTAGCCTATTTGGAATTACGGAACCGGTTCCCTGGACTTTTCCGACAGCCT
Organism: Chloroflexota bacterium; assembly: GCA_003353825.1. The sequence goes on along the minus strand of PIVW01000269.1, from coordinate 191 downwards.
GCTATGACGAGATCAAAACGCATCAATGCACCACCTTGAGAGGCCAATCACCAACTACCTTCCGCAGCAAGCGACCAGACTTGGTGAAACAAGAATTGTATGCGCTCTTGATAACGTACAATTTGGTGCGCATGCTTATTCGTGAAGCGGCGGAAGAGCATGACAAACACCCCTGCCTGATCAGTTTTCTC
>PIVW01000268.1 GCA_003353825.1 Chloroflexota bacterium | reverse complement strand
GACCGTCGGCCATGAACTCCATGCCCAGTTGCTCGGCCATGGCTGCAGCACCTTTTTCCATGGTGATGTAGAAACCATCGTTCTTCACACCATACGCCAATGCTACTGTGAAGGCTTCCATTTCCTCCGTTGGTTCTTCAGCGGCCGGTTCCTCAGCGGGAGCTTCTTCGGCAGCAGGCTGTTCAGCGGGTTCTTCGGCGGCCGGGGCCGCAGGTGCTGCTGGCGCTGCTGCACAGGCGCTCAACATCAAGCCCAAAACAATTAATAGTGATACTACAGCGATCACAACATAGGAACGTCGAACTATCGCAAACATGATAACCATCCTTGATTGAGTACGGGCGGTAACGTAGTTTAATACAACCCTCTTGAAATCACGCATCGAGTCGATGCCTGTTCCTGAAATCTGCTGCTCCGAACCTCCTTTATAAACGACTGTGAATGTTGAATCCGAGATCATACAACAAGTTGATCCCCATATCCGCATGATGGATTGTATTATACGCATCTATCAGGGAGGAACCAAACTACGTCAGATAGGTCAGACCGGCCCAGATGTCTTGGTTCGTAGAGTAGGAATGTATAAGTCTTTCGGGTGTGTCCTAGATGAGTTATTGGCGTGCCCATGTGGTCCGTTCTTTAGTCAGATTGTGAATAAGGCCTTCCCAGAATGCCTTGGGGCGGGAAGGGAAGAAGTTGAGGAAATAATTAATAGTGAACGGCTAATAATTAACTGTTAATGTAAGATACAGCCGTATGGCGTTTGGACGGTGAGAACAATGTGCTTATCACTGTTGCGCGGATATAGTGGAGTTCCATTAATAATTAATTATTGGTTATTCGTTATTAATTATTTGACTGATGCTTTTCGAGTAGTAGCTTCTGCAGGTTAGGCTGCTCCCAACTCGTTTAGGACACACCCAAGTCTTTCAGAGCTTGGTTTCTGGGGGGCCAGTGGTTTTCACGCCCTTCTGCAAGATATGGTATAAATCCAGCGTAGCGGATACCCCTTTCCAGCCACCTGTAACACATTGGAGACTATGACCATGACCAAGTTGTACGGAGGCATCGAGGCGGGTGGCACGAAATTCGTCTGTGCCATAGGCAGCGGGCCCGATGACCTGCAGGCGGAGGCGCGTTTTCCCACAACGACACCACAAGAGACCATCGCTCGCTGTATTGATTTTTTTCGAGATCGGGCGCAAGTTAGTCCCTTAACCGCTATTGGCATTGCCTCCTTTGGGCCTGTAGACATTGATCCCAGGTCGCCGACCTATGGCTATATCGGCGAAACCAATAAACAAGGGTGGGATAATATCGATTTCGCCGGGGCGATGGGAAGGGCATTGGCTCTTCCGATTGTGCTAGATACTGATGTGAATGGCGCCGCCCTGGGTGAGCGACGCTGGGGCGCTGCCCAGGGACTCGACACATTTCTCTATCTGACCGTGGGCACCGGCATTGGGGGTGGGGGTATGGTGGGCGGACGCCTCATCCATGGGCTCCTGCACCCGGAAATGGGGCATATACGTATCCCCCACGACCGCCAGCACGATCCCTATTCTGGTTGGTGCCCCTACCACGGTGATTGCCTTGAAGGCCTGGCGGCGGGGCCGGCATTGGAGGGACGGTGGGGACAACGTGGGGAGACATTGCCGCCGGATCATCCCGCCTGGGAGTTGGAAGCGCACTACCTGGCACTGGGACTGCACAACTACATTTGCACGTTTTCACCGCAACGCATCCTCTTGGGCGGGGGCATCATGGCACAGACTCACCTCTTTCCCATGATTCGGGCCAACGTTCAACGGTTGCTGAACGAGTACATCAAGGTCCCGGCCCTAACCGAAGACATCGAAGACTACATCGTTCCCCCCGTCTTGGGCAATCTCGCAGGCGTGCTGGGGGCCATCGCTCTCGCCCAGAAGCTTGGAGGGTGAGGTAATATCTGAGGATCCCAGCCCGGTAGGGCTCTTCATCCACTTATGGTGACAATCCGATATTTCTCTTGTTCAGAGTAGAGAAACCGCACTGTGGTAGAAATTGCTGAAAGGGATAACACTGGAAATTCTGGAAAACTTTCTTGAGTCATTTTTTTGCCCCCGTTTACACAGGTGTGAATGAGCAAAACCCCTGTATACGGGGGAGCTGAATAGCCGTTTTAGACTTATCCAGAGTTTTCAGGATAACAAGAGATTAGCGCTGTACTCGAAAACAAAGATCTTCTAATGTTGAAAAGCAGTGGCATGTGTGTCAAGCAGTTGACGAGTACTCATACGACGCAGTGCACGTATCTGCAAACTATGCTATGCTCTGTGCCTGATACTTTCGTTCCGTACGTGCCCCGCCGTCGTGCTGATAACGGCCAAAATGTCCATTATCAAAACGTGCATAGGGTGCCGTGCCTCACACACTTGGTAGTTGCACATACGCCATGACGCTGCATCTTGCCGATGGAGACCGGGTTTGCATTGTCGGTGGTGGGCCGGCAGGATGTTTTGCTGCCCTGCATTTGCTGAAGCTGGCAGGGTATCGTGATCTAGAACTGGAAGTCCTGATCTTCGAACCAAGGGACTTTACCTTACGTGGGCCGGGTGGTTGCAATCGCTGTGCGGGTATCCTTTCATCCAGGTTGATGCGCGGTCTTGCCGGTCTGGAATTGACAATACCTGATGAGGTCGTACAATCAGAATTGAAGACTTATGCCATTCACCTGGATGAGGAGGTGCTGGCCATCCACCAGCCAAACCCTGATCGCCAGATATTAAGTGTTTACCGTGGCGGCGGCCCTCGCATCGGGGTAAAGCCGCCCTCATTCGGCTTCGATATCTGGCTCCTCGAGAGCGCCTGCCTCCAGGGCGCGATACACGTCCCCGAGCGGGTACGTACAATCACCCATGAAGAACATCCCGTCGTTCATACCCGACAGAATCGTTACGAAGCCGACCTCATGGTATTTGCATGCGGAGTCAACAGTCACTCGCCGCTGTCATCTGATTTCAACTACGAGCCGCCAGAAACGGTGATCATGGCCCAAGACGAATTTCTGTTACCGGACGACGTTCCCATTGATCAGGTCAGTGCTTACTTCGACAAAACATCTGATATGCTCTTTGCGGCCATGATTCCCAAAGGCCAATACGCCAACGTGTCCCTTTTGGGTGAGGGGATGCGTCTTGATTCGATTCGTGAATTTGTGGCGAATCAGAATCTGCCGGAAGCCTATTTCTCGGAAGAACGCAGACTATGTGGATGTACGCCCAAGAGTGCCATTGGCGCTGCGAAAGGTTATTATGGATCACGCTGGGTGGCAATAGGTGATGCCGCCGTGACCCGACTCTACAAAGATGGCATTGGATCTGCATTCTATACGGCGGAAGCTGCCATGCAAACAGTCATCACACATGGTATATCTGAGCGAGCGTTTAAGCAGAACTATGCACCCTACTGCAACAGAATTCGTACCGATAATCGCTATGGACGACTGCTGATCAAACTGTGGCAAAGGATGCTCCATTCACCCCATCTGCTCAGCGCATGGCTGAATGCCGTCAATATGGAGGGGTCTGGCAACCCGGCCCAACCTGTGCATGCTCATATCTTATGGGGGATGCTCACCGGTGACGATTCTTACCGAACGCTATTCTGGCATTCTTGCAGTCCCAACGCCCTTAGAAGTTTGCTGAGAGGATTCAAGCGGTCCTTTTGAAATGACTATGACTCAGTCTTTGGGTCCTTTGGCGGATGGTGGCCATGCGATAATCATGGGAGGTGGTCCGGCCGGCGTCGCCTGTGCCCTGGCTCTGCAACGTTTGGCCGCGCAGATGAGCAGGCAACTGCGGATCACCGTGGTGGAAGGCAAACAGTTTACCGGTGAACGCCATTACAACCAATGTGCAGGTGTGCTCTCCCCTCCATTACCCACACTCTTGCAGAATGATTTGGATGTACCTTTCCCCTACCATCTCAGCCGGGATGAGATCCAGGGTTACGTGCTCTACACCGGCCGGGAACGAATCGCCCTGCCAGAGCAAGGAGAGCCATCTATCGCCCTCAGGCGCATCCAATTCGACGCCTATATGTTGGAAACAGCCAGATCCCGCGGCATCGAGATCATATCAGCCCGTGCCGTCGACCTGGAGCTGCACACAGATCAGGTGATCGTGTACACCGAAAACGAGCCCGTGCAGGGGGATGTGGTAGTGGGTGCTTTTGGTTTGGATGAGGGCAGTGCTGGCATGTTTAGGCGCCGTACTGCCTACCGACCTCCACGCGCGCTCGATTCGGTGGTAACAAAATACCATCCCGGTGACGATATCATGGCGGCATTCGGCCATTATATCCATGCCTTTTTACCCGCGCATCCCTCGATAGAATTCGGCGCAGTCACGCCAAAAGCCAATCATCTAACCATCAACATCGCCGGACAACGGGTGGATGTTCCCACCATGAAGGCGTTTTTGCAGAGCGACTACGTTAGCACTGTCTTGCCGAACATGTCTAAAGCCGGGTATTACGATCAACAAAATCTGCGTTTCTTCAAGGGGCGCTTCCCACGATCATTAGCGCACGCATATTACGGTGATCGTTATGTCATGGTAGGGGACAGCTCCGGAATAGTAAGAGCTTTCAAGGGCAAAGGGGTGACATCCAGTGTGTTAACAGGGGTTCGGGCGGCGCACACGATTTTGGAAGCCGGCATCTCCCGGCAGGCGTTCGACGACCACTACCGTACAGCCAATCTAGATATCATCCGCGATCTCCCTTATGGCCGGGTGATGCGCCGCCTGACGATTCTGTGCTCACACTATCGCCTGCTTGATCCGGTCCTACGTGCTGCTCACGACAGGTCGGAGCTACAACAAGGCCTGTTTGGCGCTGTCTCAGGGCATGAACCCTACCGGCAGGTGATGGGCCAGATGATGCGGCCAGGTATCTTGAGAGCTATCTTAAAAGAAATGCCGCACAAAAAGTGAGAACAGTCGGGCAATAGCTCAAACGAACAGGATGCGATCCCTCGAATTCTTAGTGGTCGTTGCTCTGACCCTAAGGTTGCTATTTGGCACAATGCAAGCTCGCCGACCCACGCGCTTGCCAAGTTATGCCGGTCTTGGAGCAGGACTGATCGCCCTGGTACAGATTGTGGTCGAGGGCTACCGTTGGCAGATGGCGCCCTTGTACCTGTTTACGGGATGTGCCGTCGTACTCTCGCTACGAGAGTTGCGGTATCCACTGCAGCGCCAGCGTGCCAGCAGGCGCAGGGTCTTGGGAAGTACGATTTATGCGTTCACCCTGATAGGCTGCATACTGTTGCCTGAGTTGATGCCTGTGCAGCAACTTCCGCCCCCCACCGGCCCTTATTCGGTAGGTACGATATCTTTCGAACTCGTCGACTCGACTCGCAACGAGATTTACTCAGACAACCCCAATGAGCCGCGGGCGTTGCTGGTGCAACTGTGGTATCCGGCCACTCCTGCAGCGACGGCAGGTAGGGTGCCCTGGCTCGAATATGCGGATAGGCAGATACCGATCATTGCCGAATCGGCTGGCTTACCGGCTTTTATGTTCAGCCATATGCGCCAATTCTTTACCCATGCTTACCTTGACGCGCCCCTGGCTGATGCCCTCCCCATTTACCCGATCCTCCACTTCTCTCATGGTTACGGTGGGTTTCGAGCGCAGAACACCTTTCTAGCCGAGGATTTGGCCAGCCATGGCTATGTGGTTGTATCGACCGAGCATCCTTACGCAGCCCTGAACACCCTTTTCCCTGACGGTCGCGTGGCGAAATTCAATGAGGACACTTTACCAGAGGATGTGCCAGACGACATCTATGCTGAAGCTGCACAGCGCTTGCTGCGCCAATGGGTGGAGGACACTGGTTTTGTACAGGACACGCTAGAAACGTCACCATTGCTCTGGCCAATATCACAGTTTGAGGGCAGATTGGACTTTGGGCGGATGGGAGCGTTTGGGCACAGCACAGGTGGTGGGGCGGCGCTACAATTCTGCGCAGAAGATAAGCGCTGTCACGCTGCTGTGGGGCTTGATGCCTGGCTGACGCCCCTATCCGATACCTTGTTAGTTAAAGGCTTATCCAAACCCACGCTGTTCCTTTTCAGCGATCCAGATATGGCCTATTTCGAACCCACGAACCACCAGTTCCTCGACCAGCTGGTGCAAAACTCTACCTGGCCACCACTCAATTATCAAATCGCTGGAACCGGCCACCATGATTTTGATGACACTGCCACCTTCAGCCCTGTCGCCCGCTACCTTGGTTATAATAAGGGCCCCATTCCCGTAAGGCGCGCCTTCGAGATTATACGCGTTTATACGCTGGCTTTTTTCAAGCAAACGCTCGACCAGCAGCCCACCGCCCTCTTTGATGAGCCATCGCTATGGTATCCTGAAATACAGCAAGACCCAAGGTGATGGCGCCAGGCAGTAAATACCACTGTTCAACAGGAATTCATATGGTTGACAAAGATTCAGGCTGATACGTGAAACGTCAGGTGTGAAAAACAACTTAGTGCTCAGTCAACTATGACATGAAGGATTGTCATTCCGAGCGCAACGAGGAATCTCTGCGCGTGGCTTGAAGATTCTTCACTTCGTTCAGAATGACACTTCCATCATTTTACGGTTGACTGAACACTACACTAGTGCATCGCCAAGCCTTAAATTTCGGATCGTTTCCCTGCTGAGAAACCTGAATTTTTTAATGTAGATGATGCACTAGCATGACGACATCACGTTTCACGTCTTCACGTTTTACAAATTGCAACCACAAGAGTTCCCAGAGAGAAAATACTACTTTTCCGCCTTATTTAGATCTTCGGCAATATCTCGGGTAAACTTCATATCCAGATAGTCATGTGATTTTGGCAGCGATAGTTCAAGTGAATAGATGAATTGCACATCCGCACGAATTGCCTGAGTAGTGCATTCGAGCAGATGACCGCCATGCTGGCAGTCGTCGGAAAGGAAATGCAGGTGCAGGCCGGGCACACTTAAGGATGACATGAAGGGTGGCGTAAAAAAGCCGGCCAAGGTTCCAGAGATGTCGTAGAACTCGAACACATGCTGGTGCTCGGCCACTTCGACCAGAGGATGATAATTCTCCGTTTTTTCGACCGAACGAGTCCTGATATAGTTGAATGTCCCTCTGATACGGATAGCATAAATGATGTTAGGAGAGGGTAATAGATTTTGTAACCATGCAAGAAAATCTGAATACGACATCTCTCTTTCAGCCGTGTCATAGCACATCGATTCGAAAAAGGTAACGCAGGCGAAGGGTGTGAGTGCATTCTCCTCAACCTCATGCACTTTGCCATCGGCCGTAATCTGAAAAATCTTTCCGTCCAACATGACCATCTCGCCGTCAACGTGGTCAAATGTACCCAGACCAAAATCTCCATGCTCCTTTACATCAGCCAACGGGATTTTCTCTTCGTAAATTCCCTCGACCAGAGCATTGACCGGGGCGCATAAATAAACTCGGCCATCATACATACCGATTCTCCTCGCTGTGAGTGTGGATAGTGCAGGTCAGTGAGTGTAGCAAATAACCATTATCGTGACCAGATAGAGCGAGGCATTCCCAGCGGACATGTCCACATAAGGCCAACTCAAAGAAATAATGATCCAAATGATGAGTTAGCTGTTGACAAAGTGACGAGCCTGATCCGTGATCAGGCGGCGGTTGCAGGTGTGAAACCCGCCGAATCATGGATCCGGCTCGTCGCTTTAGCGTAGCTAACTCTCTAGAAATTATTCCCGGTCTGAACTAGGAAAATAAGGCCCTTGCGGGCAGTGAAAAGACACGGATTGAAAGAAATACAGATTTTTCTATTATTTTTCATCCGCGTTTTTTCTATCTGTGTCTTCCTGAATGAAAATCGGTTATCGACAACTTTTTGTCGATCCTTTTGCGTAAGCGCCTAGTAATTGTTCCCAGACGGCGCTGTGAAAATGAGGCCCCGTTGGGGCAGGTAGCAAGTAGCAGGTCGCAGGTACAACTTCGCTTGCAGACAAGGTTGAACTTGCCACTTGCAACGTGCCACT